>CAZZHB010000023.1:0-13514 GCA_964653615.1 uncultured Aquiluna sp. | reverse complement strand
AGTACATCAAGCCTCAGATTCAAACAGTCTGCCTAGGTCAAGCGGCATCGGCAGCAGCTGTGCTGCTTGCAGCAGGTGCGAAGGGCAAGCGCCTAGCCCTACCTAACGCTCGAGTTTTGATTCACCAGCCTGCCACCGGTGGCGGCGGCTCTGGTCAGGCATCAGACATCGAGATTCAAGCCAAAGAGATCATGCGCATGCGTGAGTGGTTGGAGCAAACCCTTGCCAAGCACTCCGGTCAGGATCTGGCCAAGGTCAACAAGGACATCGATCGCGACAAGATCTTGACTGCTCAAGAGGCTCTGGAATACGGCCTTATCGATCAGGTGCTAACTTCTCGCAAGGGCTAAAAAGGTAGTCCAACCTCCCTTAAAAAGTCACGAACCGGTAATAAGGTTTTTGCATGACATTGAGCGAGACCAGCGAACTGCTGAAGTGCACATTCTGTGGCAAAAGCCAACGACAGGTGCGGAAGCTAATCGCAGGACCTGCCTCGGTTTATATCTGCGACGAGTGCGTCGAGCTCTGCAATGAAATTGTCGAGGAAGAACTTGGCGCGCAGGCCGCAGTCTCGACCGAGTCCCTAGACCTACCAAATCCTCGCGAAATCAAGGCTTTTCTTGATGAGTATGTAATTGGCCAGGACAACGCGAAAAAGCAGCTTTCGGTTGCGGTTTATAACCACTACAAGAGAATTCGGGCTACTGGAACCCTTACCCGCGGTGGCAAAAGCCACGATGATATTGAAATCGCAAAGTCAAACATCCTTTTAATGGGTCCAACCGGTTGCGGCAAGACTTACCTGGCGCAAACCTTGGCAAAGCGCTTGAATGTCCCCTTTGCGGTTGCTGATGCAACCGCACTGACAGAGGCAGGTTACGTTGGTGAAGATGTGGAGAACATCTTGCTGAAGCTACTTCAAGCTGCCGATTACGATCCGAAAAAGGCTGAAACCGGAATCATCTACATCGACGAGATCGACAAGATTTCCCGCAAAGCCGAGAATCCTTCGATTACCAGGGACGTATCGGGTGAGGGCGTACAACAGGCGCTTCTGAAGATTCTCGAGGGCACAGTCGCATCAGTTCCGCCGCAGGGTGGCCGCAAGCACCCGCAGCAGGAGTTCATTCAGATCGACACAACTAATGTGCTTTTCATCGTCGCAGGCGCATTTGCTGGTCTGGAAACCATCGTGGGGGAGCGAACCGGCAAAAAGGGAATCGGCTTCGGCTCTCCATTGAAAGAGAAGACCGACGGTCAAGACGTCTTCAAGCAAGTTCAGCCCGAGGATTTGCGCAAGTTCGGGCTAATTCCAGAGTTCATCGGCCGCTTGCCAGTTATTGCAACTGTTGAGCAGCTTGACAAGCCAGCGTTGATTGCAATCTTGACCGAGCCAAAGAATGCTCTAATCAAGCAGTACCAGCGCATGTTTGAGATTGATGGCTTTGAGCTTGAATTTGAGCCAGCTGCAATCGAAAAGATTGCCGACCTTGCGGTCTCCCGAGACACCGGTGCGCGAGGTCTCCGTGCAATTCTGGAAGAGGTGCTTGGCCCAATTATGTTTGAGCTGCCGGGTTCCACTGAACAGGGCAGAGTAGTTATTACCGAAGACATAGTTGAAAACAAGACCTTGCCACAGGTGCTTCCGCTGCCTCAACGCCTCAAAGACAAGACCGCATAGGTAGAAAAATCAATCTAAACTCTGAGCGCCTAGCCCCCTTTATAGCGGGCACAGTCGCTTCGATTACCGGATCGGTCGCGACCTTTGCGATTGCTATTGCTGGCTTGGCTGCCATGGGCGCGTCTGACTCACAAATTTCAACCGCATTGGCGGTGATGTTGGTTGGTTATGGCGTGATGTCCATCACACTGAGTGTCTGGCTAAAGATGCCAATCAGTGTGGTCTGGAGCACCCCGGGAGCAGCATTCTTGGCTGCTAGCGCTGGACTTGGTTTGAAGTTTGAATTGGCGGTTGGCGCCTTTATGGTCTCTAGCTTCCTGATTGTGCTCACTGGTTTATGGCCGGCATTGGGAACCTTAGTTCGTAAAATTCCGGCCCAGATATCGGCCGCGATGCTGGCGGGAGTGATTTTTCCGTTTGTGATTGCTACCGTTCACTCCGCAATCGAGTTTCCACTTCTGATTCTGCCTGTGATTGTGGTTTGGTTTTTGGTGAATCGCTTCTTGCCACTGTGGGCAACCCCGATTGCAATCACGCTGGGCTTTTTACTGATCGGCACCTCGGAGCAAGCCAGCGATGCGAAGTTTGGCAATTTCTGGCCTGAACTGGCGATCGTTATGCCGCAGTTCGACATCGCCGCGATTGTGGCAATTGGAATCCCGCTTTATCTAATAACCATGGCGAGCCAGAACCTACCTGGATTGGCGATCATGTCCTCACTCGGCTACCAAGTCCCAGCCGGCAAGGTCTTTGCATCCACCGGCACGGCATCTGCTCTGACTGGCTTTTTTGGCGGATTTGGTCTAAATCTCGCAGCCATTACGGCCGCGCTGAATGCCGATGTTCAGGCCGCCAAAGATCCAGCGAAGCGCTGGATTGCCTCTAGCTGGGGAGGCGTGGTTTACATTATTTTTGCGCTATTTGCCGCCCCATTTGCCGCCTTTGTGCTTGCAGTCCCACGTGAACTCTTGCTATCCCTAGCTGGACTTGCGCTCTTGAACACCTTCGCGAATGCAATAAAGACTGCGGTCGGTGAAGACTCCCTGCGACTAGCCGGCGTTGTCACCTTCATAATCGGTGCAGCCAGCGTGACCATACTCGGTATCGGTGGGGCATTCTGGGCCCTGATGACCGGCGTTATCGTGTGGCTTTTGGGTCGAAGGTCCTAGAGCAGACCGCGACGCTTTAGAAGCGGCGTAATCTCCGGCTCGCGACCTAGCAATTCCCTAACCAATTCCATGGAGTCAGTTTCTCCACCCCTTGAAAGCAGGGATTCTGAGAACTTTTGACCATTAGTGCGGCTGAGTCCGCCCTGGGATTTGTACCAGTCCACGCTTTCGGCATCTAAGACCTCAGACCAGATGTAGCCGTAGTAACCAGCAGAGTAACCACCGGCGAAGATGTGGGCGAAGTAGTTAGGGCGGTATCTGGTTGGAACCGCGTGGTAGTCCAAACCATAGGCTTTGATGGCCTCTGATTCGAATGCCGCAATGTCTTCAGGTGTCTGCTCAGCCTCGTGCATTGCTAGGTCCAGAATGGCGGCCTGCAGATAATGGGTGGTTGCAAAGCCCTGATTGAAGGCTTCGGTGGCCTGCAGTTTGTCGATCCAATCCAGCGAAAGCTTCTCGCCAGTCTTGTGGTGTACGGCGTAGTTCTGCAAGACCTCTGGCCATAGCATCCACATTTCGTTTACCTGAGATGGGAACTCAACAAAGTCGCGTTCGACGCTCGTGCCAGAGAACCTTGGGTACTTCACATTCGAAAGCAGTCCATGGAGTGTGTGGCCAAACTCGTGGAAGAGAGTGTTCACCTCATCCAATGTCATAAGGCATGGGTTACCGGATGCTGGCTTTGGAATGTTCATGTTGTTCACCACCACGGGCAACTTGCCCAGCAGATGAGATTGATCAACCAAGTTGTTCATCCAGGCACCGCCGCGTTTCGACGGGCGAGCATATGGGTCAAAAATGTACAGTCCGCATCGCGAACCATCTTCATAGTCGACCTGGTAAACATTCGCATCTGGGTGATACGCGACCAGGTCTGGACGTGAAGTGAACTTCAAGCCGTAGAGCTGCCCCGCGGCAAAAAAGACACCGTCCTCTAGGACTCGATTGAGCTCGAAGTATGGTTTGAGAACTGACGTGTCGATTGAGTACTTTTCTTTGCGCTGCTGCTCGGTGTAGCGATCCCAGTCCCATGAGCGCAAGTCAGAAGTGCCAACCTCACGCTCCATTAGGCCGGCAAGTACTTGACCCTCCGCCTCGGCATTACGCTTTGCAACCGGTGCGATCTTGCGCAATACCTCGTGAACGCGGTCAGGGCTCTTTGCGGTCTGCTGGGTCAAGACATACTGCGCGTAGTTTGCAAAGCCAAATAGGGCAGCCTTTTCGCGGCGAAGGTCCAGGAGTTCCTTGATTACGCTGCTGGTGTCATTGGCGTTGCCTCGTGATCCACGAGATAGCGTTCTCTCCATCAGTTCCCTGCGAAGCTCTCTATCCTCTAGGGAAGCGATCAGCGGGTGACCTGAGTAATTCAATAGCGGAATTACATAGCCACTCTTACCCCTCGCCTTGGCCGCCTCAGCAAGACTGTCAATTTCATCCTTGGTTAGACCACCAAGCCGTGAATCATCATCCAGCTCAACTGCCAGGTCATTGGTGTCGGCAAGTAGTCTTTTGTCGAATTCTGCTTCCAATGCGCTCAGACGTTCGTTGATCTGGGCAACGCGCTTGCGTGACTCTTCGCTAAGACCGGCACCTGCGAACTGGAAGTCCTCTAGGTACTTACTCAGCAGGCGGTCACTGGCGGCGTCAAGACCAAGCTGCTCTCTGCGACCGGCAAGTGAGGTGATGCGCGAGTAAAGCGCCGGGTTTAGTCGGATGCTGTCCATGTGTGCAGCCAATCGAGGCCCAATCTCGGCCTCGAGGGACTGAAGGGTTTCGTTGGTGTCGCTTGACGATTTGTTGTAAAAAACCATCAGCATGGTGCTCAAAAGACCGCCCGAGCGCTCCATTGCCTCCAGGGTGTTTTCGAACGTGACTTCCTCTTGCTCGAGAATCGCAGCAATTTCACGGTTGTGCTCAGCTACAGCGTGTTCGAATGCCGGCAGGTAGTGCTCATCCCGCAGATTAGCGAAATCAGGTAGCTCGTTGTCTAGCGGGGAGGGTTTTAGCAGTGGATTAGTCATCCCAAAATGCTATTCCTCCGAAGCGAACTCCAGATCAGAAAGTACCAATTCGTTGCCAATTAGCAACTTCAATTCGGCAATCTTTCCAACCGATTTAAGGTCCTCTGCAATCAATTCAAGCTGTTTTGCACCGGTTAGGGTCGCGGTCTTGATTTCAGCCTTCATGGATAGCTTGGCATCCGACTTTGATTTGCGAATTTGAACAAGCGCTTCGCTTGCTACCCTCATCAATCCAGCATCTTGGAAGCTGATCTCGGTGGCCGATGGCCATGGGCTTAGGTGAACCGAACCCTGCTGCCACCAACTCCACACCTCTTCGGCCGCAAAGGGGATAAATGGTGCAAATAGTCTCACCAAAATCGCCAGTGCTTCCCGAAGTGCAATTACGGCAGAACCGATTTCCTGAGCACTCTGACCAGAGTTTCCATAGGCACGTTCCTTGACTAGCTCTAGGTAGTCATCGGTAAACGTCCAGAAGAAGGTCTCGGCCGTTTCCAAGGCCTTGGTGTGGTCATAGGCTTCGAAGGCCTTGGTGGCGCTTTCAACTACTTCACGAAGCGCGGCCAACATGGCTTGGTCGATTGGCTCTGTGACCTCTGTTACTCCGGCAGGAAGATCGAAACTTAGGGCAAAGCGTCCGGCGTTAAGAAGCTTGTTTGCAAGTCTGCGCCCAATCTTCATCTGGCCTTCATCAAACGCAGCATCGGTTCCCAGTCGAGCGCTAGCCGCCCAGTAGCGAACGGCATCTGAACCATGGGTTTCCAGTAGCTCATTCGGGACCACGACGTTACCCTTGGACTTTGACATCTTCTTGCGATCCGGATCAAGAATCCAGCCCGATATCGCCGCGTTTTTCCAAGGCAATACTCCATGCTCTAGCTCGCTTCTAAGCAGAGTGGAGAATAGCCAGGTTCGAATGATGTCCTGACCCTGAGGGCGCAGGTCAAATGGGAAGACCTTGGCGAACTGTTCCGGCTTAGAAAGCCAGCCACCGGCCAGCTGAGGGGTCAGCGATGAGGTGGCCCAGGTATCCATGATGTCCATTTCGCCAACAAAGCCATTCGGCTTGCCGCGCTGGTCTTCGCTAAAACCAGCAGGAACGTCTGAACTTGGATCGATTGGTAGCTGCTCTAAGGAAGGAACAATGCGCTCGTCAAACAGCGGATTGCCATCGGAGTCGAGCTTGTACCAAACCGGAATCGGCACACCAAAGAATCTTTGGCGGGAGATTAGCCAGTCGCCGTTTAGACCGTTGATCCAGTCCTCCAAGCGAACTCGCATAAAGCTTGGGTGGAATTCAAGCTCGCGACCTTTTGAAATCAGTTTCTGGGAGAGCTCTTTGTCTTTTCCGCCGTTGGTTATGTACCACTGGCGAGTGGAGACGATTTCTAGCGGCTTGTCGCCCTTTTCGAAGAATTTAACCGGGTGGCTAATCGGCTTAACATCGCCAATCATGTCGCCCGAGGCCTTAAGAGCCTCAACCAAGATCTCTTTTGCGCTAAAAACTGTCTTGCCGGCAATCTCAGCAAATAGCGCCGCACCCTTGCTCTGAGCAATGACTTCGGGCGCATCCTGAATGATGCGACCGTCGAAACCGATGATTGCTCGGTTTGGCAGGTTCAGTTCGCGCCACCAAATCACGTCAGTCACGTCACCGAAGGTGCAGATCATGGCAATGCCAGAACCCTTGTCCTTCTGGGCTAGGCGGTGAGCCACGATTGGAACCTCAACTCCAAATAGCGGAGTCTTGGCGGTCTTTCCAAACAGTGGCTGGTAACGCTCGTCATCAGGGTGAGCCACCAGAGCCACACACGCTGGAATTAACTCTGGGCGAGTGGTCTCGATAAAAATCTTGCCAACTGGTCCATCAAAACCAATCCGGTGATAAGCACCTGGCATTTCGCGGTCTTCGAGTTCTGCCTGAGCCACCGCAGTTCGGAAGGTGACATCCCAGAGAGTTGGCGCCATTGCTTGGTAGGCCTCGCCACGGGCGAGGTTGTTCAGGAATGCCGCCTGGGAAACCTGCTGGGCTTCTTTGGAAATGGTTCGATAAGTCTGGGCCCAGTCGACCGAAATGCCTAAATCGCGCCAGAGGTTCTCAAAAGCCTTCTCATCTTCTTCGGTCAGCTTTTCGCAGAGCTCAATGAAATTGCGCCTTGAGATTGGGAGCTGATCGGCTGCCTTGGAGCTCTTGTTGTCGCCACCCTCGTATGGCGGAGTGAAATTCTCAACATATGGAAGGGTTGGGTCGCATCTAACGCCGTAGTAATTCTGAACTCGACGTTCGGTAGGCAAGCCATTGTCATCCCAGCCCATCGGGTAAAAGACATCTTTGCCCATCATGCGCTGGAAACGAGCAATCACATCGGTGTGGGTGTAGCTGAAAACGTGCCCAACGTGCAGCGATCCGGATGCAGTTGGCGGAGGAGTGTCTACTGAAAAGACGTTTTCCTTGGGAGCATCAGCGTTGAACGCAAAGGTTTGGTCCTTTTCCCACGTGGGGACCCACTTGGCCTCTAGGCCATCAACGGTAGCCTTTTCAGGAATGTTGGCCGGTCTCAGTGGTTCTGGTTTTGAAGCGTTCACTTATTTAGTCTCCGAGTTAGCAGGCCTCTAGATTAACATTGTTAAGTTCTAGAACTTCTTCGAAAGCCGTGATGTATCCAAAGCACTCAGACCGACCTGATGGTCCGCTCGCCTCTCCTTCGTTCCCAAAGGTCGAAGAGGAGGTCTTGGCATACTGGGCCAAGGACAATACTTTTCAGGCTTCCATAGATCAGCGCATCAGCGAAGATGCTCCAGAATTCGTGTTTTATGACGGCCCACCTTTTGCCAACGGACTACCGCACTATGGGCACCTGCTAACCGGCTACACCAAGGATTTAATTCCGAGGTATCAGACCATGCGTGGAAATCGCGTGGAGCGCAGATTTGGTTGGGACACTCACGGATTGCCGGCCGAGGTCGAAGCCGAGCGTTTGCTCGGCATTTCAGGAAGACCTGAGATTGAGAAGTTCGGCGTTGCCAAGTTCAATGAATTTTGCAAAACATCGGTTTTGAAGTACACCGAAGACTGGCGAACCTATGTCACTCGCCAGGCCCGCTGGGTTGACTTTGATAATGACTACAAGACTTTGGACACCAACTACACCGAGAGTGTGCTCTGGGCTTTCAAGGAGCTTTACAAAAAGGGTCTGGTTTACGAGGGCTTTAAGGTTTTGGCCTACTGCTGGAGATGCGAGACTCCGCTTTCTAACCACGAGCTTCGCATGGACGATGAGGTCTACAAGAATCGACAGGATCAGTCGGTAAGCGTTGCATTCCCGATTACCAGCCCAGGTCACGAGCTAGACGGTGTGAACCTCGTAGCTTGGACCACCACGCCCTGGACCCTACCGACCAACTTTGCGCTAGCGGTTGGCCCAAAGATCGAATATGGCCTAGTCCCTTCCAAGGACGGTTCAGCCCGCTACCTAATGGCAACTTCTTTGATTGGCGGGTATGCAAAAGAACTCGGTTACGAAAGTGCTGACGAAGTAAAGGCCGCCATCACTAAGACCTACCTTGGCACCGAGCTCAACGGTTTGAAGTACGAGCGCATCTTCGACTTCTATGCCAACCCCGAACTTTTTGATGTTCAGAACGCCTGGCAGGTGTTGGTTGCGGACTACGTTGCCGACACCGACGGCACGGGTATCGTCCACCAAGCACCTGCATACGGTGAGGATGACCAAAACGTTTGCCAGGCTGCTGGAATTCCAACCTACGTTTCCATCAATGAGCGTGGCCAGTTCAACTCAGTCATCGCTGCATACCAGGGTCAGCACGTATTCGATGCCAACAAGCCAATCACCCAGGACCTAAAGGCCATGGGAAGGCTATTGCGACAGGCCTCTTACGAGCACAGCTACCCACACTGCTATCGCTGCAAGAACCCTTTGATCTACAAGGCAGTTTCGTCTTGGTTTGTCGAGACCACTAAGTTGCGCGATCGCATGCTGGAACTAAACCAGGAGATCAACTGGGTTCCTGAGCACACCAAGAACGGCAGCTTTGGCAAGTGGCTGGAGAATGTTCGCGATTGGGCAATCTCGCGAAATCGCTTCTGGGGTGCACCGATTCCGGTTTGGAAATCGGATGACCCTAACTATCCACGTGTTGATGTCTACGGTTCGATGGAGGAGCTAGAGGCAGACTTCGGTGTTCGCCCAAGTGACTTCCACCGTCCAGTGATTGATGAGTTAGTTCGCCCCAATCCAGATGACCCAACTGGCAAGTCGATGATGCGCCGTGTGCCCGAGGTGTTGGACTGCTGGTTCGAATCTGGCTCGATGCCATTTGCGCAGGTGCACTACCCATTTGAAAACCAGGACTGGTTCGATTCGCACTTCCCGGGTGACTTCATTGTTGAATACGTAGGTCAGACCAGAGGTTGGTTCTACACCCTGCACGTTCTGGCAACCGCGCTCTTTGATCGCCCAGCATTCAAGAACGCCATCAGCCATGGCATCGTGCTCGGTAACGATGGCCAGAAAATGTCCAAGAGCCTTCGCAACTACCCGGATGTCAACGAGGTTTTCAACCGCGACGGTTCCGATGCCATGCGTTGGTTCTTGATGTCTAGCCCGATTCTTCGCGGTGGAAACCTATCGGTGACCGAGCAGGGAATTCGAGAGGGTGTTCGTCAGGCGCTTTTGCCACTTTGGAACACCTACTACTTCTTTGCGCTCTATGCCAACGCTGCAAACTACGAAGCCTCACCTTCGACTTCGTCTTCTCAGTTGCTCGACCGCTACATCATGGCCAAGACCAGCAAGCTGATCTCTGATGTCCAGGCAGATCTCGATGTTTTTGACAGTTATCAGGCCAGCGCCAAGGTGAGAGACTTCGCCGAGGTGCTAACCAACTGGTACATCCGCCGCTCTCGCGATCGCTTCTGGGAAGGTGACAGGGATGCCTTCGACACCCTTTACACCGTTCTTGAGGCTGTCTTGCGTGTTGTTGCACCGCTTCTTCCGTTGACCTCGGAGGAGATGTGGCGTGGGCTAACTGGAGGCCGCTCGGTTCATCTTGAAAGTTGGCCACAGGCTTCCGAATTTCCTGCTGACGAGCAGCTGGTTCAGGACATGGATGCCATTCGAGAGGCGGCCTCAGTTGCACAGGCACTTCGTAAAGCAGCCGGACTCAGGGTCAGATTGCCGCTGAGCGATCTAACAATCGCTGCCCCTAATGCAGATACCTTGCGTGCTTACGCGGACCTAATTGCTGACGAGTTGAACGTGAAGCGAGTCTCAGTGGTGCAGGCTTCGGATGAGGTTGCCAGCCAGTACGGACTTCTAAAGTCAATCACCGTAAATGCCAGGGCACTCGGCCCAAGAGTGGGTGGCGACGTCCAGCGCATTATCAAGGAAGCCAAGGCGGGCAACTGGTCACAAAAGGGTGATGCGGTGCTCGTTGATGGCACTGAGTTGTTCGAAGGTGAATTTGAAATTGCCATGGTTGCGAACCAGGCGAATGCTGACCAGGCGGTTGGAATCACATCGACAGGTTTCGTGCTGCTAAACACTGTTTTGACCCCGGAGCTCGAGGCAGAAGGTGCAGCCCGCGATGCAATTCGACACATCCAGCAGGCTCGAAAAGACGCTGGACTGGATGTTTCCGATCGAATCGCGCTGACACTTTCCTGCGACGAAGGCTCGTTGGCTGCACTACAGGCTCACCGCGAATTCATAGCAAGTGAAACCCTTGCAACTGAATTCGAGGTTGTAGTCGCATCGGTAACCGGTGAGCTGTCGATTGGTGACGCAGGCCTGATTGAGATTGAGCTAGCCAAGAAGTGAGCCACCAAAACGAGCTAGATCAGATCCTTGCCGAACTATACGCCCGACAGCCTGAGCAGCACATTCGACCAAGGCTTGAGCCAACTGCGCGGTTAGTTGGTCTAATGGGTGACCCGCAGAAGAACTACGGGATCATTCACATCACCGGTACCAACGGCAAGACTTCCACCTCGAGAATCATTGAGCGCATTTTGCGTGAGCACGGACTTAGAACCGGAAGGCTTACCAGCCCTCACCTAGTGCAATTCAATGAGCGAATCGCGCTAGATGGCGACCCGGTCAGCGATGAGATGCTGGTTGACACCTACCGCGATAACAAGCCGCTGCTTGATTTGGTTGACCAGCAACTAATCGCTGAAGGTCATCAGCCACTTACCTTCTTCGAGGCATTTACAGCTCTGGCCTTCCAGCTCTTCTCAGACGCACCTGTTGACGTGTTGGTGCTTGAAGTTGGTATGGGCGGCGAGTGGGACGCCACCAATGTTGCCGATGCTGATGTTGCCGTTTTCACTGCGATTGACCTTGATCATCAGAAATCACTGGGAAACACCGTTGAAGAGATAGCGACTACCAAGGCAGGAATCATCAAAGAGAATTCCCTTGTGGTCTCGAGCCCGCAGTTCGAAGGCGTGATTGAGGTCCTAGAGGCCAGATCGTCGAACCTAAAGCTTTCGGGCCGAGACTTCCTCTATGGCGATGTGATGGCAGATGGCTTTGGAACCCGTTTTTCGGTTCGGGGGCTAGCGGGGGATTACCCTCAGGTCTGGATGCCGATCAATGGCTTCCACCAGGCGCAAAACGCTGCCACTGCAATAGCGGCTGTGGAATTGTTCCTCGGTGAAGGGTCTCGAGCCATTGCCGATGAGGTTTTACGTGCCGCGTTGGCAGATGCGGTTAGCCCCGGTCGTTTGCAGGTCGTCTCTAAAGAGCCGCTTGTGGTTCTAGACGGGGCTCACAATCCGGCGGGAATGTCGTCGCTGACGGCAGCCCTAAACGAAAGCTTCAACTCTCCGAAGACCCTTGGGCTAGTGGCGATGTTGGCCGATAAGGATTTGAATGGAACGATCGCCGAGATGGCCAAGAGTTTCGATAAGGTCATCTGCACACAGCCCGCGTCACCGCGTGGATTGCCAGCTGCGGATCTGGCAGCTATCTGCGAGGACCATGGCATCGAAGTGTTGGCGGTTGAGCCCAACGTAAACAGCGCCTACCGGTTAGCTAATAGGCTTGCAGCAGAGGAAAAAGCCGCCCTGTTTGTAACCGGCTCGCTTTACCTAATTGGCGATGTCTTGAAATACATCCAAGACCAGAGATTGGACGAAGACGATGAAGAGTAGATCTTCTAAGCAGACCCTGGCCTCAATTGTCCTGGCCTTCGAGTCCTTTGTGGCGTTTTTCGCGACTTTGGCTGCATTTGGTCTGAAGGTTGCAGATGCAGAGCTGGTTTGGGCAATTGGGCTCACAGTTTCGCTGCTCATGATTTTGACTCCTGCGGTGCTGCGCTTTAGCTGGGGATACTGGATAGGCAGTTTCTGGCAGGTGCTCTTGATTGCATCCGGAGTGCTTTTGTGGGGCATGTTCTTGATTGGTGTAATGATGGCTGGACTTTGGATTTGGGCCCTAATTGCCGGCTCAACCATCGACAAAGCCAAGAAGATTTACTTCGAAGTAGAAATTGAGGGAAAGTAATGTCAGAAGCAACTTTGGTGCTAATCAAGCCAGATGGCGTTCGCCGAAACCTAATTGGCGAGATCATTTCGCGGTGTGAGGCCAAGGGCTACACCGTGGCGGCTTTGAAGAAGCTGACACCGACTCGAGAATTGCTGGCGCAGCACTATGCCGAACACGAAGGCAAGCCCTTCTATGAGCCGCTGATGGAGTTCATGCTTTCGGGCGACATTGTCGCAATCCGTCTAGAGGGCCACAGGGTCATCGAAGGATTCCGCGTTATCGCAGGCGTTACAGATCCAACCGTGGCAGCCCCTGGAACTATTCGTGGTGATCTAAGTCGCGACTGGGGGACCAAAGTGGTTCAGAATTTGGTACACGGCTCTGATTCAGCAGAATCTGCTGCACGTGAGCTCGCGCTCTGGTTTTAAAAGAGCGTTGGCCAGAACTTCCAAAACTGAATCAGAATCAGTAGGCAGAAGATCAAGTAGTTCAAAAGGACAATCACCCAGGTCCACTCATAAACCACATCGGTTTTGAATCTTGAACCCAAGAAGCCTTCTTTGAGGTTGTGACCCACCAGCGTCCAAAACAGCGGGATTGTCGCGGACCAGGCCACCATGCAGTAAAGGCAGAGCGATCCAATCACGTAGACGCTTTGACTCATCAGCCACACAACGAAGACCATCGCAAAGGTGACGCCCAAAAGGAAAAGGTTCCAGAACCAACCCTTGAATTTGGCTCCCGCGAGGATCGCGACACCGACCACTACGGGTGCAAAGTAAGCCGCAATACCAATTAGCGGGTTTGGGAAACCGAACAGTGCAGCCTGCTCGCTAAGCATCACTGATTTGCAGCTAATAAAAGGGCTGATGTCGCACGCGGTTACCGCTGCTGGATTGGCCATAACGTGCAAGCGCTCCAGGGTGAGGCCGAAACTTGCAATCCAGCCAACGATGCCGGTAATGATCAGAGTAATTGGAAATACCACAGCCGAATTATCGCATTTGTTTGTGATTGCTGGCATAATCATCACTAGATGCGAACACACTCGCATCGAAGGTTTGGTCAGATTTTGATTCTGACGCTTTTAGAATTCGACCTCGGCTGCGGCCTAGGTCACGACAGATGGCCC
>CAZZHB010000022.1:0-13537 GCA_964653615.1 uncultured Aquiluna sp. | reverse complement strand
TCGCAAGCGTAAGGGGCAGGCTAGAGCCTTGAAGAAGACCAAAGGTAAGCAGCAAGATGACTCCAACGTCGAATAAGTCCGTGACCCCACCTGATGTGGCCAAGGAAATTTTGAGCCCAAAGCCACAGCAGAAGATTCTGATTATTGGTGGTGGTTACGCAGGTTTTTACACTGCCTGGAAGCTTGAGAAGCTGCTAAAGCGTGGCGAGGCGGAAGTCACTTTGGTTGACCCGCTACCTTACATGACCTACCAGCCGTTCCTTCCTGAGGTAGCAGCTGGCTCAATCGAGCCGCGTCACGTGGTGGTCTCTCACCGCCAGCACCTGAAGAAGACCAATCTGGTTTCAGGAAAGTTGACTAAGGTCAACCACAAGACCAAGAAGGCAACCATCGCAATCGAAGGTGGTAAGCCAGTCAACCTGGACTACGACCAAATCATCATGACTGCAGGTGCGGTGACTCGAACCTTCCCAATCAAGGGAATCGCTGAAAATGCAATCGGCATGAAGACTATTGAAGAGGCCGTCGAGGTTCGCAACCGCCTGGTTGGCAACTTTGAGCGCGCCGCTGCGCTGCCTAAGAGCTCCAAGCTTCGCCAGCGACTATTGACCACCGTGGTGGTTGGTGGTGGTTTTGCCGGTATTGAAACCTTTGCTGAGCTTCGCAGCGCTGCAACCTACCTGCTGCGCTACTACCCACAGATCGAGTTTGACGAGATCCAGTTCCACCTAATCGAAGCGATGGGACGAATCATGCCCGAGGTATCGCTCATTACCAGTGAGTGGGTAATCGACAACCTGGCGAAGCGATCTGCCAAGATTCACCTAAACACCCAGCTGGAATCAGCCGAAGGTGGCGTAATCAAACTTTCAACTGGTGAGAGCTTTGAGTCAGATTTGATCATCTGGACCGCAGGCGTGGCCGCGGCGCCGGTGGCTAAGAACACCGACTTCCCGCTCGATGCCCGCATGCGAATCACCGCTAACGCCAAGCTTCAGATTGTTGATGGCGAAAAGCCAGTCGGTGGTGCTTGGACTGCAGGAGATGTCTCGGCGGTGCCAGATCTTTCCGGTGGCGGTGTCGGCGGTTACTGTGTTCCAAATGCTCAGCACGCGGTTCGCCAGGCCAAGCTATTGGCAAAGAACGTCGTTGCGACTATTCGGGGTGAAGAGCCTCGCGAATACCTGCACAAGAACCTAGGTGCAGTTGCTGGTTTGGGAATTGGTGTAGGCGCATTCCAGTCTGGAAAGCTAGGTCTAACCGGATTTGTTGCTTGGGTTATGCACCGCGGTTACCACGGTCTTGCGATGCCAACCTGGGAGCGCAAGATTCGCGTGGTTTCCGGTTGGGTGTGGAACTTCATCCTCGGCCGCGATCTAGTTTCGCTGGAGCAGGTTCGATCTCCACGATTATTCTTCTCAACCTGGGCAGCCCGTCCGGGTAAGTAGAAACTTACCTAACTAAAGGCCCAGGAAACTGGGCCTTTAGTTTTGCCCCGATAGCCCAATGGCAGAGGCAGACGACTTAAAATCGTCACAGTGTGGGTTCGAGTCCCACTCGGGGCACTTGACAGCCAATTTCCAGAAAACTCGCTTACTCTAGATAAGTCTTAGTCAAGGAGTATTTGTGGAGATAGCAGTTTGGATCATTCTTGGTCTCGTAGTTGTTGCCGGCCTGTGGCTCTGGGCGACCTACAACGGTCTAGTCACTCTAAAGGTTCGCGTAGACGAGGCATGGAGCGACATCACGATTCAGCTAAAGCGCAGAGCTGACCTGATCCCAAACCTCATTGAGACAGTTCGTGGCTATGCGACTCACGAGCGTGAGGTCTTCGACGCCGTTACACGTGCTCGCGCAGCTACCGTTTCTCCAGAGGCACTTGCTCACCCAGCGCAGGCAGCAGCCGCCGAGGGTGAACTACAGGGTGCTTTGAAGAGCCTGTTTGCGGTTTCCGAGGCATACCCGCAGCTGGTTGCCTCTGCAAACTTCCTTGAACTGCAGCGGGAGCTGACAGACACCGAGGATAAGGTCATGGCTGCTCGCCGCTTCTTCAACGGTGGCGTTCGCGAATTGAACACCAAAATCGAGCAGTTCCCAACCAATCTCTTTGCCCGTTCCCTTGGCTTTACCTCACGTGAATTCTTTGAGGTCGAGAATCCTGCTGCGATTCAAGAGCCGCCTCAGGTCAAGTTCTAAGAGGCCCCTTTGTATTCGGCCATTGCCGCGAATAAGCGCAACACATTTCTGATTGTCGGTGGATTTGTTCTGTTGCTAGGTGGGCTTGCCTACTGGTGGGGGGTTGCTAGCGGAAACGGCTCAAGCGCGCTTTGGATAATCGCCTTTGTGTTTGGATACGCGCTGTTTCAGTACTATCTGGCAAGCTCGCTGGCAATTGCCATGAGTGGCGCCTATCCAATTCAAAAGGCAGACAACCCAAGGCTCTGGCGCATAGTTGAGAATCTCTCAATCTCACAGGGCATGCCGATGCCCAAGGTTTACGTCATTAATGACCCAGCCCCCAATGCATTTGCCACCGGCCGCGACCCAAAAAACGCGGTGGTTGCAGCCACCACCGGGTTGATGGACATTATGAATGACCGCGAACTCGAAGGCGTGATGGCTCATGAGTTGGGCCACGTGAAGAACTACGACATTCGTGTCTCCACCATTGTGTTTGGCTTGGTTTCTGCGGTCGGAATTTTGGCTGACTTCGCCATCCGCATGGCCTGGTTCTCTGGCGCAAGTCGTAACCGCGATGCTGGCCAGCTTCAGATTGTTCTAATCCTGATTGGTGTTGCCGGTTGGATTATTGCCGCAGTTATTGGCCCGCTAGTTTCAGCGGCCGTTTCCAGGCAGCGAGAGTACCTAGCTGATGCCACCGGAGCCCAGATCACTCGATTCCCTGAGGGGCTAGCTTCCGCCCTGCAAAAGCTTGGGGAGTATGGACGTCCAATGCGTAAAGCTTCAAGCTCAATGGCGCATATGTACATCAACGACCCGATCAAGCCGGGCTTTGTCGAGCGGGCCTTCTCCACCCACCCACCGATCCCAAAGCGCATTGAAAGACTTAGCAAGATTGGTTCTAGTTTCTAATCACTAGACTTTGAAGCACCTTGAGATTGAAGGTTGCCCAATGGTTAGCTCAAAAGTTCCTACGCTGAACGAGTTTTATGACGCCCTGGAGACTGTCCGCGCCATTGCCGTGAAGACTCCGATGATGGAAAGCCACTGGCTTTCTGAACTGACCGGTCAGCCGGTTTGGTACAAGTGCGAAAACTTGCAGCGCACCGGTGCCTATAAGCTCCGCGGTGCCTACAACCTAATGAGCCAGCTCACCGATGCCGAGAAGGCTAGGGGAGTTGTTGCGGCTTCCGCGGGAAACCACGCTCAAGGCGTAGCGCTGGCTGCCAAGGTGCTTGGAATCAAGGCCACCATTTTCATGCCTGTCGGTGCATCGCTGCCAAAGTATGAAGCAACCTTGGGCTACGGGGCGAACGTTGTGCTCACCGGAGCTATCTTTGACGAAACCCTAGCTGCGGCAAAAGAATTCACAACGAAAACTGGCGCGGTCTTCATTCCGCCATTCGACCACCTTGACATCATTCGTGGTCAGGGGACAGTCGCCCTGGAAATCATGGAGCAGCTTCCTGAGGTGGATAACATTCTGGTTTGCCTAGGCGGCGGGGGACTGACCGCAGGTGTCGCAACGGCAGCCAAGCTGAAGGCTAAGGCTTTGGGCCGGAAGGTCAAGGTCTATGCGGTGCAGGCAGAAATGGCCGCAAGCTGGCCTGGCTCACTGAAGGCTGGAAAGCCAACCGAGATCAAGATTCAACCCACCATCGCAGACGGCATTGCGGTGGCCAAGCCGGGCAAGATTCCATTTGATTTGGTTGAGGAGTTCGTAGACAAGGTTGTGACTGTGTCGGAGGACGAAATCGCCAAAGCAATGCTGGCGGTTATGGAGCGCTCCAAGTTGGTCGTCGAAGCCGGTGGTGTAGTTGGTGTTGCCGCTGTCATGTCCGGAAAGCTCAAGCTCAAGGGGACGACCGCGATTGTCCTGTCAGGTGGAAACATAGACCCACTGCTACTGCAGCGAGTTATTCGTCACGGACTAGCCGCTTCCGATCGCTACACAAACATCTCAGTGATGTTGCCAGATCGCCCAGGTCAGTTGGTTCGTACCGCTGAGGCGGTTGCGGCTGCTCACGCCAACGTGGTTGAGGTACTTCACACCAGGCACGGCAATGGCCTGCAGATTTCTGAGGTTGAGCTAAATCTAAGCGTTGAAACCAGGGGCAAGCAGCATCGTAAAGACCTGATGAAATCGCTTAAGGACGCCGGGCTAAACCCTAGGTTGCACGAGGACTAAAACTCGAAATTCTCCACGGCAACAATCTCAACTTCGATTTCTTTGCCATTTGGTGCCGAGTAGGTGACTTTGTCGCCAACCTTCTTCCCCATTACCTGCTGACCAATTGGAGAGTCTGAGCTGTAGACATCCATGTCGCCCTCTTCGATCTTGGCTTCAAACTCAGTACCCTCGAAGATTTCATGTGATCCCAAGAAGAACTCGGTGTCGCGACCGTTTAGCTTGCACTTAATCCAAAGGCCCTGCTTGACGATGCCGTCGCTGGCATCTGCGATGCCGATCTCTGCAGTTGCCAGAATCTCCTCGAGGCGGTTGATGCGAGCCTCGATCTTTCCTTGCTCTTCCTTAGCTGCGTGGTAGCCGCCATTTTCCTTAAGGTCGCCTTCTTCGCGGGCATCCTGGATGCGCTTGGCGATGTCGTGACGACCCTGGGTGATGAGCTGGGTCAGCTCGTCCTTTAGACGGTCGTAGGCGGCTTGGGTGAGCAGCAATGAGTCAGTCATAGTTCACTTCTTGAATGGGGTTACGGGCTACCCAATAACTGGGCAATTGCAAAATACTACTTCAGCCGGCACTCATCCACCAAGGCCGTGGTGGCTAACTCAGTGGTGTTTATGCTCACGCTCAAGCGAACCTTGGTGGTCTCCTGAGGGCCAACTTCAATGGTTTTGTAGCCAACCTGGCCAAACTGCTGGTTCAGGGCCTCGAGTGAGCAGATCGCGACGGCATCCAGCGGTTTTGAAACTTCGAAATCCAGTACAACCTGGGTGGGGTCTTTGACCGAAAAGCCAATGTCTTGGCTTTGCACCGGGTTGTAGTTGGCCAGGCTTACAAACAGCACGCCGATCGCCATCAGGGTGATCCCACTGGCCGAAATCCAAAGCCATCGGGTTTTAGAAAGCTTTGGCTTTTTGCCATAGCGCTGCGCTAGCAGTTCACTTTCTTGGGCTGTCATGCATCTAGGTTATGCCAGGTAGGGGATACTTGAGACATGGACTTCTTGCTCAGTGCGCTATTGGCTGTCACCACATCACCCACACCAGTTCCCGATGACACCTACAACTCCCCGGGCACTATTGGATTCCTGGTCACCTTTGGTGTTGCCGGCATCGCAGTGGCCCTGTTTTTTGACATGAACCGTAGAGTTCGCCGTAATCGCTATCGCACCGAGATTCGCCAGAAACTGGCAGAGGAAGAGCTAAACAATCTCGAGGTTGCCAAGCCTGAGCGACCAGCGCCGCCGGCTAAACCGAACCGAGCGAACCAGGAATCGGACTAAGTCCAACCAGCAGTGCCGCCACCCAGTGGCAGAAAAATGCTGCAACCGTGAGAGCGTGAAAAATCTCGTGGAAGCCAAAGTGCTTCGGAATCGGATTGGGGCGCTTTAGGCCGTAAACCACCGCACCGACTGAATACATCAGACCACCGCTGATGACCAAAATCATCACCGCGGCATTAGCCACAAAGAAATCACCGATGTAGAAAACTGCAGCCCAACCCAGAGCAAGGTATATCGGAACGTATAGCCAGCGCGGGGCATTGATCCAAAAGACCCTAAAGCCAACGCCAAAGATTGCAATTACCCACACTGCGATTAGAAGCAACCCACCGTCAGCCGCGCTAAGTGCTGAGACGCTCAGCGGTGTGTAGGTGCCGGCAATCAGCAAAAAGATATTTGCGTGATCGATGCGCTTTAGGAGTTTCTTTATGCCAGGGCGCCAATTGAAACGGTGGTAGAGCGCCGAGTTTCCAAACAGCAGTACTGAGCTGGCAAAGTAAATTGCCCCGGCCGTTTTTGCGACCCAACCATCGGAGAAAACGATTAGGAGGACCCCAGCCGCCACCACAAATGGCAAGACGCCGGTGTGGATCCAACCTCGCCAGCTAGGCCGATACTCGTCCTTTTGAACAGACCCCTTGAGCTCCGAGAGGGGAACGTAAAGCGGGTCTGGTTCTAAAGTCATATTGCTACCCTAAGCCAATAAATCAACCTCGAAGTTGCAATAACCTTTAGGCGTGCAGAAACTTCTCTACCGTTTCTATGAAAAGCAGATCGAATCCAGACTGCGACCGACAGACCTACCCAGACACATCGGTGTAATGGTCGATGGCAATCGCCGCTGGGCTTCGCTTCAAGGGCTTGAGAAGGCTGGACATGGCCACCAAGCGGGAGCCAAGAAAATCATCGACTTTTTGGGTTGGTGCTCTGACCTAGGCATCGAGCACGTCACCCTCTATCTGCTCTCGACCGACAACCTCAAGGGTCGCCAAACCGAAGAACTGCAAGACCTCATTGAAATCATCGTTTCGCTGGCTGAGGAATTGCAGGAAAAGGGCCGCTGGAAACTGCAAGTTGTCGGCGATATCGCGAGCCTCCCAGAAACGGCAGCAAGTCGCTTGTCGGAGGTTGAGCGAAAGACCGGCAAGAACTCTGGAACTCACGTGAATCTTGCGGTTGCATACGGTGGGCGAAAAGAAATCGCCGATGCCATGCGGTCAATCTTGAAAAAGCACGCGGATCAGGGCACAACCATCGACCAACTTGCTGAGTTTCTGACCCCGGAATTGATTACCGAGCACCTCTACACCGGAGGGCAGCCAGACCCAGATTTGCTGATCCGCACCTCTGGCGAGCAGCGCCTGAGTGGCTTTCTGCTTTGGCAAAGCGCCAACAGTGAGTTTTACTTCGCTGAAGCGCTCTGGCCTGATTTTAGAAGGGTCGACTTTCTCAGGGCGCTACGCGATTTTCAGCGCCGACACCGTCGCTTTGGTGGCTAAGTAAACAGTTTGATAATGCTCCTAAAAATGGGCGTGTCACGAACGCAGTTTGATTTGAGGCAGGCGTAAATTCGCACTAGGTCCCCATAGAAGGAGAGCCAGTGCCAGCTAACTCAAGCTCCAGGTCAAAATCGTCAAGTTCAAAGACAATTTCCCCTGAGGCGGTGAGTGGCCAAGGAAAATCGGCTCGCAAATCGACCGATGTCAGAACTTTTGTAATCGACACTTCGGTATTGATTTCTGACCCCAAGGCTATGTTCAAGTTTGCCGAGCACGAAGTTGTGCTTCCAATTGTGGTAATCAACGAGCTGGAGAAAAAGCGCAATGACCCAGAAATCGGTTATTTTGCGAGAAAAGCCCTGCGGTTCTTAGATGACCTAAGAAAAAAGCACGAGCGATTGGATTTTCCAGTCGAGGTTGGCGAAGGTGGAACGCTTCGCGTTGAACTAAATCACATCGATCAGTCCATTCTGCCAACCGGATTCCAGTTGGGTGACAATGACTCCAGAATCCTCGCTGTGGCTGCCAACCTAAAGAGTGAAGGTTTTGACGTCACAGTGGTTTCCAAAGACCTCCCAATGCGCGTCAAGGCCTCTGCCATCGGAATGCGAGCTGAGGAATACCTGCACGAACTCGCCACCGATGAGTGGAACGGCATTGCAGAGCTCGATCTATCGGGTGACGAGATGGCAGACCTCTATGACACCGAAGAGATCAAACACAAAGACCTCAAGGAAATGCCCATAAACACCGGGTTGATCATTCACTCCGAGCGTGGCAGCGCACTGGGTCGAGTAAGTGAGTCCAAGACAGTTCGTTTGGTCCGCGGTGACAGAGACGTCTTCGGCTTGCATGGCCGCTCCGCCGAGCAACGCCTTGCCATTGACGCCCTCCTGGATCCAGAAATCGGCATCGTTTCGCTGGGCGGTCGAGCTGGCACCGGAAAGAGTGCTTTGGCACTTTGTGCAGGCCTTGAGGCCGTATTGGAGCGCCGCCAGCACAAGAAGATCATGGTGTTCCGCCCGCTCTATGCAGTTGGCGGTCAAGAGCTTGGATACCTACCAGGCACTGAAGCCGAGAAAATGAACCCGTGGGCTCAGGCGGTATTTGACACCCTCGGAGCGCTGGTCTCCAAGGAAGTCATAGACGAAGTGATGAATCGGGGAATTCTTGAGGTTTTGCCCCTGACTCACATTCGAGGCCGGTCACTTCACGACACATTCGTCATTGTGGACGAGGCTCAATCGCTCGAACGAAATGTCCTACTCACAATGCTTTCTCGCATTGGGCAGAAGTCCAGAGTTGTCCTAACTCACGATGTCGCTCAACGCGACAATCTAAGGGTTGGGCGCCACGATGGAATTGCATCGGTGGTTGAAACCTTGAAGGGTCAGCCACTGTTTTCCCATGTCACACTTACTCGCTCGGAACGCAGCGAGATAGCAGCTTTGGTAACAGACCTGCTCGACTAGCCTGTGGATAGCCTGCGGCGACTAAATGCGAACGCCGCTAACTTCAGGCTGTGATCGAGTTATTGCTTCTAATTCCAGTGTTCTCGGTGCTGGCATTGAGCTGGCCACTGATAGCTACCGACTTTTCTGAACATCGACTTCCAAATAAATACACGCTGTCACTGATTTTGATCACTCTGTTGTCTTTGTTGGGTTATGCGGGCTACTCGGGTGAGTTTGCGAAGCTGATTCAAAGCCTTATCGTGATGCTCATAACCTTCGGAATCGGTTGGCTGTTAGCCAAGTATGCGGATTTGGGAATGGGCGATGTGAAGCTCTTGGTGTCGCTAAATGGCTGGCTGGCCTGGCACAACCCGTGGCTTGTTGCCTGGTCACTGGCCCTGGGATTGATCGCCGCCAATGTTTTTGCAGTAGCAATTTGGATTAAACGAAAAGACCCCAAAGAACACATCGCTCTGGGGCCTTTTCTGCTACTGGGTTTTTGCCTTTCGGCTATTGGACCCAGCTGGCAACTAATTACTGCGGTGGTCTCGTCATTGGCATAACGTCGAGGGCCTTGTCCAGCTGCTCCATGGTCAGTTTCTCGCCGTCTACATAGCCAAGTTCGATGGTTGCTTCGCGAACAGTTAGCCCCTTGGCAACGGAGTGCTTTGCAATCTTGGCCGCCGCCTCGTATCCGATGAACTTATTCAGCGGAGTAACAATCGAAGGGCTGGACTCCGCCAGCGCCTTAGCGCGCTCCACGTTTACCTCGAGGCCGGCAACTGTCTTGTCAGCCAAGACACGCATCGAGTTGGCTAGCAAGCGAATGGACTCCAGAAGGGCATTACCCATCACAGGAATCGCAACATTTAGCTCGAAGTTTCCAGATGCGCCGGCCCAGGTCACGGTGGCGTCGTTACCGATCACCCTTGCACAAACCATCAGCACAGCCTCTGGGATTACCGGGTTGACCTTGCCCGGCATGATCGAGCTTCCTGGCTGAAGGTCAGGGATGTTTAGCTCAGCTAGACCGGTATTCGGTCCAGAGCCCATCCACCTGAGGTCGTTGTTGATCTTGGTTAGGCTAACCGCAATCACCTTTAGGGCACCGGATGCCTCAACTAGTGAGTCGCGAGCGCCTTGAGCCTCGAAGTGATCGCGGGCTTCGGTAATCGGAAGACCAGTGTCTTTAGCCAAAAGGCTGATGACGGTTTGCGGGAAACCCTTTGGGGTGTTGATGCCGGTTCCGGTCGCGGTTCCGCCCTGCGGAACCTCTGCTACTCGTGGAAGCGCTGCATTGATGCGCTCGATGCCATAGCGAATCTGGGCTGCGTAGCCAGCAAATTCCTGACCGAAGGTTACCGGGGTCGCGTCCATCAGGTGGGTGCGGCCAGGCTTGACAAAACCATCCCATGCCTTTGCCTTGGCCTCCAAGAAGCCAGCCAGGTAGTCAAGCGCTGGCAACAGGTCGTTCACGAGGGCGTTGGTTACCGCTACGTGAACCGAGGTTGGGAAAACGTCATTCGATGACTGCGAGGCGTTCACGTGGTCGTTCGGGTGAACTTCCTTGCCAAGTTTCTGGGTTGCTAGGGTGGCAAGAACTTCGTTCATGTTCATGTTCGAGCTAGTGCCGCTGCCGGTCTGGAACACATCGACCGGGAAGTGCTCTAGGTGATTGCCTGCGATAACCTCTTCGGCGCTGGCCACAATTGCAGCGGTGATGTCATCTGCCAAAATGCCAAGCTGGTGGTTGGCTTGAGCTGCCGCTTTCTTGATACGGGCAAGAGCGATGATGTGCTCTTTCTCAAGTCCGGTTCCGCTGATCGGGAAGTTTTCGACCGCGCGCTGCGTCTGCGCGCGATATAGGGCATTGATTGGAACCTTTACCTCGCCCATAGTGTCGTGTTCAATGCGGTATTCCATGCCTGGCTCTTTCCTTTTTCCTTCTAAATCTCTCCGTGCGCGACAACTAGGTGGACATCGCCCAGAGCGAGTTTGTAGTTCGCGCCTACCACTGCAAGTTTGCCAGCTTTCACGGCCTCAGAAATCACTTTTGAGCGCTCTAGGAGTTCTTCTATGGTGTCCGCGACATGCCTCGCGGTTATTTCATCAATCGTGCTCTCGCCAAGTGCTCGGCTTCGCTCCAAAGTCGGCATTATTCGATCCACGAGGTTGTGGATGAATTGACCCTGTAGTTGCAACTTTCCCTCGGCGGCGTCCATGGCAGCTTTAACTGCCCCGCATTCGTCGTGGCCGAGCACCAGGATCAATGGAACCTCCAAAACCTCAACGGCAAACTCCAAAGATCCCAATATCGTCTCGGCAATAACCTGTCCAGCGTTTCTAACCACGAACAAATCACCGAGTCCGACATCGAAAATCATTTCCGCGGCTAACCGCGAGTCTGAGCAGCCAAAGAGTGCGGCAAAGGGTCGCTGCTTGTTGGCAATCGCCTTTCGGACATCAGCATCTTGCCTTGGGTGAGCCGGATTTCCGGCGACGAAATTTTGATTGCCCTCTGCCAATAACTGCCAGGCGTGCTTTGCGCTCTGCGGTCTTGGCACTAGTTGCCCTTATTCAAATCAAGGCTGATCTGGGTAGCGAGCTTGTTGAAATCTTCCTCGCTAGCGGTTCCGTAGATGACCACAGCCTGGTTGTCAAAGGTGTGAACCATGGCATATTCCTTGGTCCCCTTTGGCACCGATGGCAACAGCGTTGGCCATACCTCCCAGGTTCTACCCTCAATTTCCACGGTGACATCAAGCCAGTTGCCCTGAAGCTTGTTTGCAAGCCAAGAGGGGTTGGATTCGAAGGCTTGCGTTAGGCCAATGTACTGATCGTCCGGAGTAATGAAACCGACGTACCAGGTCTCAACTCCTAGGTCTTTTTCCACCCGGGCAGCGTTTACCCACCAATCGGTTAAAAGCTTTGGGGCAATCAGCGTTTCGGCGACGCTGGCTTGAACGGTCTGGGAGATGCCGACATAGTCAACCGGCTGAATGCGGTTGGTGTCATCTCGCGGCACAATCAGAACAATCACCATGGTCAGCGCTAGCGTGACCAACATCGAGTAAATCAGGTTGCGGACTGTTTGCTTAGCCCTGCGCTCGGCGGCACTGCTCACTTTGAATCTTTGTCTTTCATCGCGGCATCTAGCTTCTTGCGAGCACCACTTAGCCACTGTTCGCAGTGCTTGGCTAGTGCCTCGCCACGCTCCCAGAGCGCCATTGAGGCCTCAAGTGACACGTTCTGCTGCTCGAGCTCAGCAACCACCTTTTGAAGCTCGTCACGGGCCTGCTCGTAGCTCAGTGCTGAAATGTCTTTGCTCATTTGATATCCCTAACCTCATCTGCGGTGGCAGAAATTTCCTGCTTGCTGGTTCGAATTATTAGTTTTTTAGATTTGGTGATTTTGCCAATCGGTTTGCCACTCTCATCGGTAATCACCGAGTAGCCACGATCCAGAGTCAACTGTGGCGAGAGCGATCTGGCTTGGGCGTGAAGCTGCTTTACCTCACCCTCGCCGCGCTGCAATCTGAAGTCCAAGATTTCTCTGATTCTGCGGGTTGCGGTGGTTACCACCTCAACCTGCGAATCGACGAAACCATAGGGAGAAGCAATCACAGGCCTAGAAACGAGTTGCTGAAGCAGCTGCTGTTGGTTGTCCAGGTAGCCCAAGACCCGAATTCGAATTCGCTGCAGGGAGATTGCCAAGCCTCGGCGTTCTTCGACCACATCGGGCACAACTCGCTTGGCCGCATCGGTGGGGGTTGAGGCTCGAAGGTCGGCCACCAAATCCAACAGCGGTTGATCGTTCTCGTGACCAATTGCCGATACAAAAGGTTTGCTCAAGCTGGCAGCAGCTCTCACTAAGCGCTCGTCGCTGAAGGGTAGTAGGTCCTGGAAGCTGCCTCCACCGCGGGCGATGATGATGACGTCAACATCCGGGTCGGCATCTAAAACGCCAAGCGCCAGCAGAATCTCATTCACTGCCTTATCGCCCTGAACATGAGTGTGTTGAATCTGAAATTGCACCTCAGGCCAACGCAACCTTGCATTTTGCAGGACATCTTTTTCAGCGTCCGAGTCAGCTCCAGTGATAAGACCGATCTTGTTTGGTAAAAATGGCAGCGCTTTCTTTCTGGAAGGATCGGCGAGACCCTCAGAAATCAACTGAACCTTGAGGCGCTCTAGTCGCTCTAATAGCTCACCCAAGCCAACCTTGTGCATTTGCAGCACTCGCATTGTGAGCTTGCCGTTCTTGGGCCAAAAGGTTGGTTGCAAGAGTGCCACGACTCGGTCGCCTTGGGCTAATCCAGGTGCAATCTCAGCTCCGGAATTGGCAAAAGCGTGAATCTCAACCGACATTTCAACGTCAAGATCTCTTATCGAGGCAAATACTCCAGCTGGTTTCTCTGAGTAGGCCTGCAGCTCACCCTCAACCCAGACTCGACCGAGCTTGTCGATCCAGTCTTTGAGGCTTCTAGATAGTTGGGAGACCTGCCAAGGGGAATTCTCGGTGCTAACTCGTGATTGACTATCAGTGACCGAATTAGATTCCAATCCGGCCTCCTCGGTCGTTTTCGTAGAATTGTGTGGTGACTATCATCAAGGATACCGACCAGGCCGACAATATCGGCACCAACAAGGTGCTGTTGGCAGCTCCTCGTGGCTACTGCGCAGGCGTAGATCGCGCTGTTATTGCGGTCGAAAAAGCTTTGGATCACTACGGTGCTCCGATTTATGTGCGTAAGCAAATTGTTCACAACAAGCACGTGGTTGCCTCCTTGGAGCGCCGCGGTGCCATCTTTGTGGACGAGGTTGACGAAGCCCCAGAGGGTTGCATCATGGTCTTTTCGGCTCACGGTGTCTCTCCTGCGGTTATCGAAGCGGCAAACGCTCGCAACCAGCAGACCATCGACGCCACTTGCCCGCTG
>CAZZHB010000021.1:0-13879 GCA_964653615.1 uncultured Aquiluna sp. | reverse complement strand
TTCGCATGGCTTCAAAGACCCCACCGCCTAGAAAACCAAGCGCGAGAAAACCAGCGAGAACCGCTGCACCTCGCGCTGCCACCGCTAAGCCCAGACCTGCCAAAGAGCAAGGCACTAGCTTTTTTGGCACGCTCGCGAAGCTCTACCTCGGCACTGCACATCTGATGGGCAAGGCGGTCAGGGCATTCAGTACCGAAAAGCTTGCCGACGAAGATCGCCGAGATGGCGCACCATTTTTTGTCTTTCTGCTGTCGGTGTTTGGGGCAACCTTTGCTTGGTTTTTGATCAATGAACCCTGGGCGAAAGCATTGCACTCCTACACGTTTGGCATGCTGTTTGGACTTGTTGCTTACGCCCTTCCAGCTATCTTTTTGTTTTACTCGCTGTATTTATTTCGGCATCCAGCCTCAGTTCGTGACAGTTCAAGATTTGCCGTTGGATTTTGGCTTTTTCTATCGGTGATTTCTGGCTTCTTCCACATCTTTGGGGGAGCACCTTCACCTAATGCTGACGGCCCAGAGGGACTGGCTTTGGCTGGAGGGCTCTTCGGCTGGTTGGTCGGTGGACCATTGCTCAGTCTGCTAACCGTATGGGGTGCAACACCAGTCTTGGTGCTCCTAGTTGCAGCCTCGATCTTGATCATGACTGGCACTGCCCCAAATCAGATAAAACCGAGAATTGTCGAGTTCTACAACTTCCTGTTTGGCATAAAGCCGAAGGTTGAGGTCGCAGATGCCTTCGATGGCAAGAAGTCGAGTTGGTGGAGCAAGGATAAAGACGCCAAGCCAGCTTTTGACACGGCTGTAGTTGAAGCCATCGACGATTTTGTTGATGAGCACCTCGATGAGCAATATCCGGTTGTGCAGGTCGATGACCCGATTCAGGACCTTGGCTTCTTGAAGCAGGAAGAGGGCGTAACCGAGCCCATTGATGTACTAGAGACAGAGCCTGAAAAGACACCAGCGGTCAAGCGTTCGAGCAAACCTTATGTCCTGCCCGGACTCGGTCTACTCGCGGCCGGCACTCCGCCAAAGGCCAAGAGTGCTGTCAATGATCAGATAGTTGCCGCCATCAACGATGTCTTCAAAGAGTTTGACGTTGAGGCGAGAGTATCGGGCTTCCAGCGTGGGCCTACGGTGACTCGTTATGAGGTTGAGCTTGCACCTGGCGTAAAGGTCGAAGCGGTGACCAGGCTGTCCAACAACATTTCATACGCTGTGGCTTCCAACGAGGTTCGCATTCTTGCTCCAATTCCAGGCAAGAGTGCGATCGGTATCGAGATTCCAAACACCGATCGCGAGACAGTTTCGCTCGGTGACGTGCTTCGCAGCAAGAACGCCGCCAACAGTACCCACCCGCTAACAATTGGCGTTGGAAAAGACGTTGAGGGCGGTTACTTGGTTGCCAACCTTGCGAAAATGCCACACCTTTTGGTGGCCGGTGCAACCGGTGCCGGTAAATCTTCCTTTGTGAATTCGATGATCACCTCGATTCTGATGCGCTCAAAGCCATCAGAGGTGCGCATGGTTTTGATCGACCCAAAGCGCGTTGAGCTTTCTGCTTATCAGGGAGTTCCTCATCTGGTTACGCCAATCATCACCAACCCTAAGAAAGCCGCGGAGGCCCTGCAGTGGGTGGTAAAGGAAATGGATTCCAGGTATGACGATCTAGCGAGTTTTGGGTTCAAGCACATCGATGATTTCAACCGTGCCATTGTTGCCGGAGAAGTCTCTCTTCCTGAAAACTCGCGTCGAGAGCTTCAGCCATACCCGTACCTGCTGGTGGTGGTCGATGAGCTGGCCGACTTGATGATAGTTGCGCCGCGAGATGTTGAAGATTCCATCGTTCGCATTACACAGCTCGCACGTGCCTCCGGCATCCATTTGGTGCTTGCCACGCAGCGCCCTTCGGTTGATGTAGTCACCGGTTTGATCAAGGCAAATGTGCCATCAAGGCTGGCATTCTCTGTTTCCTCTGTGACCGACTCCAGAGTGATTTTGGATCAACCAGGTGCCGAGAAGCTGGTCGGTCAGGGAGATGCGCTTTTCGCACCGATGGGCTCAAACAAACCGGTTCGCGTTCAGGGTGCTTGGATTGCAGAGGACGAACTGCATCGAGTTGTAGAGCACGTCAAGGCTCAAATGGAGCCTGAGTATCGCAACGATGTAACCGTTGTTCAATCTACCCGAGTTGTTGACAGCGATATTGGCGACGACCTAGAACTTTTGCTGCAAGCTGCCAATCTGGTTGTCAACTCACAGTTCGGGTCAACTTCCATGTTGCAACGAAAGCTAAGGGTTGGATTTGCAAAGGCAGGTCGCCTGATGGATTTGATGGAGTCTCGAGGCATCGTCGGCCCGTCAGAAGGTTCCAAGGCGAGGGACGTACTGATCAAGCCAGATCAGCTTCCGGAGCTGCTGGCCAGGCTTTCTGGAGCAACTTCGGCCGTTTTTGAGGGTGACCTGCCCGCAGATGAGGATGACGGCGATGAGGACGCATGGCAATTGACCGGCAGGCGTGATGACTTCTAGATCCTTCGTTTACCGGCAAACTCCAAACATCATCACCTCGGTTCGGATCCTTATGGTTCCGCTGGTGCTGTGGTTGATGATGGTGGGCTGGGACTCGTTCGCAGAGCGCATGCTCGCCCTGGTGCTGCTGGTTCTTGCCGCGTCCACCGATGGCATTGACGGCGCTATCGCTAGGAAACGAAACCTGGTTACTAACCTCGGCAAGATACTTGATCCGATCGCTGACAAGGCACTGCTATCTGGTGCGCTAATTGTTCTCTCCATCCAAGCTGCTGTGCCCTGGTGGGCAACAGTGCTGATTTTGGTTAGAGAGTTTGGGATCACGGTTTATCGACTTGTGGTGGCCAAGCGCAGGGTTATCGCGGCTTCAGGCGGTGGTAAGTTCAAGACCGTTATTCAGATCATCGGGGTCTCAATGGCGGTTGCACCTTTTGACTTTCTCGGTAGCTGGTGGCTCTGGCTAACCCAAGCCGTGATTCTGTTCGCGGTGGTTATCACTTGGTACACCGGTATTCAGTACCTCAGGCCTCAAAAGTGACATTTGGCAACCCACTTTCTGAGCACGGACTTTTCATAGCGACCGCGGAATCTCTCACGGCGGGATTGTTGAGTGCCGAGCTGGCAAGCAACCCTGGAGCATCACGATTTCTGTTGGGTGGAATTGTTTGTTATCAAGATCAAATCAAGATTCAGCAGCTCGGTGTCGATGCTCAACTTGTTTCGCTTCATAGCGCCGTAAATCCAGAAGTTGCTAGGCAGATGGCGGAAGGCGTCCGTGCAAAGTTTGCGGCTGATTGCGCCGTGGATTCTGAGCGGGTCATTGGAATTTCCACCACCGGTGTTGCCGGGCCAGACCAGGTGGGGGACCAGCCGGTCGGTAGGGTCTATTTGGGTATCGCTTCGGCTATCTCAAGTCGCTCGGTGGCTCTAAACCTTTCGGGCTCAAGAGCTGAGATTCGATCCGCTACGGTCTTGGCCGCGCTTTCGGAGATTCAGGATGAAATCCAACTACTTCTTGGTTGAGAATCAGGAAACATTCAGCAAGCAAATGTAAATTTGTCGGAACCAACCGCTAGGTTATTTTCCAGGAGGAAAACCTTTGGTACTACTAAGGCAAGAGATCGGTGACGTTTTACGCTCACACCGACTTCGTCGCGGCCAGACTTTGCGTCAGGTGGCGGCGAAGGCTTCCGTTGCGCTTGGTTACCTGTCTGAGGTTGAGCGCGGACAGAAGGAAGTTTCATCCGAAATTTTGGCTTCAGTGGCAGATGCCCTAGAGGTGCCGCTGTCCGTGGTCATGCGCGAAGTTTCAGATCGAGTAGCTTCGGTTGAGGGAATCTACCTCGACGACACCTACATTCCGGACACCGTGCCAGATGCCTTTATGACTGAGGCAGAGCTGTTCTCTCAGACTAAGTTTTGAAACTAAGTCAATTCCATCAACTGCTCCAAGACGAGTTTGGGGCGCAATTTGCCCAGGTTTTGTTGCGTGATTTTCGACTGCAACAATTCCAGGATCAAACCGCCGAAGAGTTGATTCGTACCGGGGTTGACCCGAAGTTAATCTGGTTGGAACTGTGTAAGCAGCAGTCTGTTCCAAAGGATCGCTGGAGCGGCCTTCCGGCAAAGAAAAGACACGCCGAATAAATCATTCGAAATTTTGTTCGAACATCTAGTGTTCTATCTAGATAGGCAAAGAGTGCTTAGTTATCAACAGTTCAAATGATTGAGACTAAAAAGTCAGACCTACAAATTAGCTTTTAGAAAGCTAAAGAAAGAGGTAGTAAATGCCAAGTGCATCCGACAGAGAGAAAGCTCTAGAGACAGCTCTCGCACAGATTGATCGTCAGTTCGGTAAGGGCTCGGTCATGAGACTGGGAACTGAAGAGCGAGCTCCGATTGAATCGATCTCCACCAGTTCTATTGCACTTGACGTTGCTCTTGGTATCGGAGGATTGCCAAAGGGTCGAATTGTTGAGATCTATGGCCCCGAGTCATCCGGTAAGACCACCGTGGCATTGCACGCTATTGCAAATGCGCAGCGCAATGGCGGAATCGCCGCGTTCATCGACGCCGAGCACGCGCTCGATCCAGAATATGCCAAGGCCTTGGGTGTCGACATCGATGCACTTTTAGTTAGCCAGCCTGACACTGGTGAGCAAGCGCTTGAAATCACGGACATGCTAATCCGATCCGGATCCATCGACATCATCGTTATCGACTCGGTTGCCGCCCTGGTGCCGAGAGCAGAAATCGAGGGTGAAATGGGCGATTCACACGTTGGTTTGCAGGCAAGGCTGATGTCCCAGGCTTTGAGAAAGTTGACCGGAGCGCTAAGCAACACCAACACCACCGCAATCTTCATCAACCAGCTTCGCGAGAAGATCGGTGTTTTCTTTGGCTCCCCTGAAACCACTGCAGGTGGTAAGGCACTCAAGTTCTACGCTTCGGTTCGCCTGGACATCAGAAGAATTGAAACGCTGAAGGAAGGAACTGATTCTGTCGGTAACCGCACTCGCGTCAAGGTGGTCAAGAACAAGCTAGCCGCGCCTTTCAAGCAGGCTGAGTTCGACATCATGTTCGGTGAGGGAATCTCACGCGAGGGTGGATTGATTGACTTTGGCGTCGAGCAGGACATCGTCAAGAAGTCTGGAGCCTGGTACACCTTCGATGGTGAGCAACTGGGCCAGGGTAAAGAGAACTCTCGTCGCTACCTAAAGGACAATCCAGCAATTGCGGACACCATTGAGAAGAAGATTAGGCACAAGTTAGGAATTGGCGTGCCACGTGCGGTAGCGGATTTGCCAGCCGAGGAGGCCCCAGAGGTCGCCAAGGCCGCAAATGATGCCTAACGATCCAACGCCAGAGAAGCTGGAGCAGCGGGCAAAAAATGTCCTGCTGTTCCAGCTTTCTCGTTCCATGAAGACCCGCTACCAACTCGCCAACATACTCAAGAAGCGAGAGATACCGGACGACATAGCGAATGCGGTTCTAGACCGTTTCACGGAAGCTCAGCTGATTGACGATGCAGCGTTTGCAAGGGCGTTTGTGAACTCAAGATTGGCTGTATCCGGCAAGTCAAGATCTGTAATTGCTAGAGAGCTCAAGCAAAAAGGGGTCAGCGCGCAAGATGCACAGGATGCTTTGAGCGTTATTGATTCAGAACTTGAAGATCAGACCGCGTACTCGGTTGCCAAAAAGCGCTATCAGCAGCTCTCCTCACTCGATCCTGAAGTCCGTAGGCGTCGATTGATGGGGTTCCTCCTTAGGAGAGGCTTTTCCTCCTCGCTGACGACAAGAATTCTGCGGGATTTAGAGCAGTCAGAGTAAAATCCTCTGGCTATGTCACTTACCTACGAAGTCCGCACCTACGGCTGCCAAATGAACGTTCATGACTCTGAACGCATCTCTGGCTTGCTCGAGTCTGCCGGCTATGTAAAGGCCGAAGGTGCAGATCCCGACCTGGTGGTATTTAACACCTGTGCGGTTCGTGAGAACGCTGACAACAAGCTATACGGCAATCTCGGCACCATGCTTCCCAAGAAAGAGTCCAATCCCAATCTTCAGATTGCTGTCGGTGGTTGCTTGGCGCAGAAGGACCAGGACGTCATCATCAAGAAAGCGCCTTGGGTCGATGTGGTATTCGGAACTCATAACATGGGCTCGCTGCCCACGCTTTTGGAGCGCGCCCGTCACAACAACGAAGCTCAGGTTGAGCTTCTAGAGTCCCTGGAAGTTTTCCCATCCACTTTGCCAACCAAGCGAGATTCCGCTTACTCTGGCTGGGTATCCATCTCAGTTGGTTGCAATAACACCTGCACCTTCTGCATTGTCCCTTCGCTGAGAGGCAAGGAGAAAGACCGCCGCCCAGGCGATGTTCTCGCCGAAGTAAATGCGCTGGTTCAAGATGGTGCGATTGAAGTGACCCTCCTGGGGCAGAACGTCAACACCTATGGGGTCGAGTTTGGTGACAAGGGTGCGTTTGCAAAGTTATTGAGGGCATGCGGTCACATTGAGGGGCTCGAGAGAGTTCGATTTACTTCGCCACATCCAGCAGCTTTCACTGAAGACGTGATTGAGGCCATGGCTGAGACTCACAACGTTATGCCACAGCTACACATGCCTTTGCAGTCCGGCTCTGATCGAATCCTCAAGGAGATGCGTCGCAGCTATCGAAGTGAGAAGTATCTGGGAATCCTCGATAGGGTTCGTGAATTGATTCCGGATGCATCTATCACCACCGACATCATCGTCGGATTCCCTGGCGAGACCGAGGCAGATTTCCTAGAGACCATGCGCGTTGTTGAGGCGGCAAGATTCTCCACGGCATACACGTTCCAGTATTCCAAGCGCCCGGGAACGCCAGCAGCGGATCTTCCTGACCAGTTGCCAAAAGAGGTAGTTCAGGAGCGCTACGAGCGCTTGCTTGCGCTGGTGAATGAGATTGCCTGGCAAGAGAACAAGAAACAGATTGGCAAGACCGTTGAGGTGCTGGTGGCAACCGGTGAGGGTCGCAAAGATTCGCAGACCCAGAGGCAAACCGGTAGGACTAAGGACAACCGGCTAGTTCATTTTGATGTTCCAGCTGGGGGTGAAATTGCAAGACCCGGTGATTTAGTAACAGTTGCAGTGACACAGGCTGCGCCCTACCACCTGTTGGCAGAAACTCACCCTGGGGCTGTTTATGCAGTTCGTCGGACCAGGGGAGGGGATGCCTACGATCGACGCCAGCTGGAGAGCTGTGGCGCCCCAGTGCCCGGTAGCGGCAAGGTCTCGCTAGGTATTCCGATCAGGTCAAAGAGTGTCCTTTAGCCTCCTTGCTCTGGTCGGCCCTACTGCATCGGGTAAATCTGGACTGGCACTGGAGCTGGCAGCAGAGTTGGGTTCGCAAGGCGTTTCAGTTGAAATTGTGAACGCCGATGCCATGCAGCTTTATGCAGGCATGGACATCGGCACAGCAAAGCTGCCTATGTCTCAGCGCGAGTCGCCCAAACACCACTTGTTTGATGTGATTACCCCGGCTCAGGAAATGACTGCCGTGGAATACCAACGAATCGCACGTGAGACTTGCCAGTCAATCATCTCGGCCGGAAAGCTCCCAATGCTTGTTGGTGGAAGCATGTTTTACATCGCAGCGGCTTTAGATAACTTGGATTTCGCACCGACCGATGCTGACATTCGGGCGCAGCTTGAGGAGGAAGCTGACAAGCTGGGCGCCCTGGCGATGCATCAACGCTTGAGCGAACTAGATCCGATGACCGCCCAGAAGATACCCGCCCAAAACATTCGCAGAGTGGTGCGTGCCCTTGAAGTTATCTCCATAACTGGTGAGAGCTACGCATCCTCACTTCCATCACCGACCTATTGGCTGCCAACGCTCCAGCTCGGCCTAGAGGTGGAGCGCGAGATTTTGAAAGCTCGAATTGCGCTCCGAGTCGAGCAAATGTGGGAGCAGGGCATAGTTGCAGAGGTTGAGAATTTGCTTCGCCAAGGAGACCTCGGAAAAACGGCTCGGATGGCGATTGGCTATAAACAGGCAATAGCCCAGCTTCGTGGCGAAATCACTGAGTCCGAAGCAAAAGCCGAGACTGTGGCACTAACCAATCGCTATGCACGTCGCCAAATGTCATGGTTTAGAAGAGATAAACGAATTCAGTGGTTATCAGGAGACCAGATACTTTCCCAGGCCCTGAATCAGATTAGGCTTCAAACATGAACATCGACTTCACCAAGGGCCACGGCACGGGTAATGATTTCGTCTTGATTGCTGATTTTGATGGAACTTTAGACCTTACAGAAGAGCAAATTCAGCTGATCTGCGATCGTCACTTTGGCATTGGTGCTGACGGTCTGATCCTGGTCACTAGAACAGAGAACAGTGAAGTAGCACATCTGCTTCACGATGAGCCAAACGCCGAGTGGTTTATGGATTACCGAAATGCCGATGGTTCGAAGGCAGAAATGTGTGGGAACGGCATTCGAGTCTTCGCCCGTTACCTGACTTCTAGAGGCTACGCCAGCATCATTGATGGTTCCACCCTCCCGGTTGCCACCAGGGCCGGCGTGAAGGACTTAACCGCGACTGCTACTGGTTTCGCAGTCGATCTTGGGCGATGGGGTGTTGACTCGGATGATTACCTAGTGAAAGCAGATGGAATTTCTGTTGCGCGCCCTGGCCTTGGCCTAAACCTTGGTAATCCCCATGTTGTGGTTGCGTTGGCGGATGAGGGCGAGTTGGCCGAACTCGAACTGCATAAAGCCCCCAGATTGGACCCAAACCCTCGCAAGGGTGCAAACGTTGAATTTGTTGTGCTGGATGATCCGCTAATCAAAGAGGGTGTTGCCAGCATTTCTATGAGGGTGCATGAGCGAGGAGTCGGTGAAACATTGAGCTGCGGTACTGGCATCGCTGCCGCCGCTCTAGCAATTAGGCACTGGGCAGACAACGGTCAGAATTATTGGCGGGTAAGAGTCCCAGGCGGCGAAGTGGGTGTGCGAATGTTCCCAACCGAGGATGGCGAACATGTCTCAATTTCAGGACCAGCAGAGCTGGTTTACAGCGGGACTTTCAGTCTCTAGTTATTTCGAGGACTCTAAAGCCCTTGTCGGTCGAGAACCGACTCGCCACCAGCTCGGGGAACTCGCTCTGAATCCAAGCAAGTAACGAGTCTGCCCCAAGCTGTTTTTGAACCACCAGCATGGCCCGACCGCCACGAGCTAATCGCGGAAGCCAGGTTTTCAGAAGGTCATGTAGAGCTTCTTTGCCGATGCGAATTGGGGGATTGGACCAGATTGCATCAAAAAGTATTTCTTCAGGAATCTGCTGGGCGGTCACGGTCTTCACGTTTTCAAGACCGAGCCTCTCGGCATTCTTTTTTGCAAGTTCCAGGCTGCGGGAATTTACATCTAGTGCCCACACCGTGACCTGTGGGCTAAGGCTGGCGATTGCTAAGGAAATCGGCCCCCAGCCACAGCCAAGGTCTAAAACATTGCCCTCAGTTGGAAACTCAGCGTGCTTGGTAAGTAGGACCGTGGTCCCTGGGTCCAACCTGCTGGCACTAAAGGTCCCTCTTGCGGCCTGAACTGCGAACTTTCGCTCACCAACCTCAAAGGTGATCTCTCGAAGTGCAGCCGGCGAATCTGGGGTTTCGCTGAAATAGTGCTCCTGGGGCATGCTGCAAACCTAATACAGCCCTAGGGTTTAAGTGCGATGGAAAACGAATCCACAATTGACCGCATCTTGCGACGGGGTGCTGCTGCACCTCGAAATGAGTTTGACGGAGACCAGCTCGATCTAGAGGCTAGGGACTCACTGCGGCGTGTGGCGGGGCTCTCAACCGAACTGCAGGACATTACCGACGTTGAGTATCGAAAGCTTCGACTTGAAAAAGTTGTGCTGATTGGCGTTTGGGGCTCCGGCACGCTAACCGACGCCGAAAATGGATTGCGAGAGCTTGCTGCCCTGGCCGAGACTGCGGGCGCAGAGGTTCTAGATGGCTTGCTGCAGCGAAGACCGTACCCAGATCCCGCAACATTCTTTGGGAAAGGTAAAGCCCAGGAGCTCAAGGAGCTAGTCGCTCAGCTAGGTGCAGACACCGTTATCGCTAATGCCGAGTTAGCACCGTCACAGCGCCGTGCGCTGGAAGACGCGGTCAAAGTGAAGGTTGTGGACCGAACTGCGATCATTCTCGACATCTTTGCTCAGCACGCAAAAAGCCGTGAGGGTAAGGCGCAGGTTGAATTGGCCCAACTTGAGTACCTACTCCCTCGCCTGCGTGGTTGGGGAGAGTCAATGTCCAGGCAAGCCGGTGGTCAAGCTGCCGGTGGTGTCGGTATTGGCTCACGCGGCCCAGGTGAAACCAAGATCGAGCTTGACCGTCGCAGAATCAACACCAAGATGGCAAAGCTAAAGCGCGAAATCATCGACATGAAGCAAGCTCGAGACATCAAGCGCTCTAAGCGCGAGAAGAACAATGAACCGCAGGTTGCAATTGCGGGCTACACCAATGCTGGCAAGTCCTCAGTCCTGAATCGCATGACGAAGGCAGGTGTCTTGGTTGAGAATGCCCTGTTCGCGACCCTGGACCCAACTGTCCGGCAACACGAGACCCCGGATGGAAGAAGTTACACAATTGCGGACACCGTTGGCTTTGTAAGGCAACTGCCGCATCAGCTGATTGAAGCCTTCAGGTCAACGCTGGAAGAAATCTCCCACGCGGACCTGATTGTTCACGTGGTGGATGGCACAGACCCAGATCCGCTTGGGCAAATTAGAACCGTTCACGAGGTTATTGCCGAGGTGGATGCTTCAAGCGTCACTGAGCTCATAGTTTTCAATAAAGCCGACCTGTTATCCGATGAAGACCAAGTTAGGCTCCGCGGCTTGGTGCCGGGCTCGTTACTGATCTCTGCACGCACAGGTCTTGGATTCGAAGAGCTCGAATCCAAGATTGCAGAGCTACTGCCAAAGCCAGACGTTGAGTTTGTTGGCGTGGTTCCCTACAGCAGGGGAGACCTCGTCTCAAGAGCCCATCTATCCGGCAAAGTGCTGGAGATTGAATACGTAGAGGCAGGGACAAAACTTAAGGCCTTGGTAAAGCCCGACCTTGCCGCAGAACTTAAAGAGTTCGCTACACAGCCCTAAGAACTGCAACGACCTTGCCCAGAATCACGGCATGATCTCCAAGAATCGGTTCAAAGGCGGAGTTTCTAGGTAATAGCCAGGTGTGGCCATCACGCTGTTTGAAGGTTTTTACCGTCGCTTCATCTTCTAGCAATGCGGCAACGATGTCACCGTTCTCCGCGGTCTGCTGTTGGCGCACAACCACCCAGTCACCGTCACAGATGGCGGCATCGATCATGGATTCACCAACAACTTTGAGCAGGAACAAATCTCCTTGCCCGACTAGTTGGCGAGGTAGCGCGAAAACATCTTCAACATTCTGCTCCGCGGTTATTGGCCCACCGGCGGCAATTCGTCCGACTAGCGGAACCATGGCTGCATCAGCCTTGATGATTTCACCGGCATAGTCATCAAAACCAAGCAGGTCGATAGTGCGGGGTCTGCGGGGATCGCGACTGATGAATCCCAGAAGCTCAAGCTTGTTGAGCTGGTGCGAGACGCTAGCAGTTGAGCTAAGGCCAACAGATTCGCCAATCTCTCGCATCGAAGGTGCGTAGTTTCTCGCCTGCATCGATTCTCGAATCACAGCAAGAATTCGTTGCTGCACATCCGTCAATTCAGAGCTGTCCATTTGCGTGCCTCTCAAAATGTCAGTGGGTCGAGTTCTACTTCTTTATGTCGAAACTGTATTCGCTAAAAAGGTTTTTACCAAACACATTTTCGATGGATTTGCAAGAAATCTAAAAAAAGACTTGTAAATGTCAAGATAGTTTCTATACTTAGAACAAATGTTCGAAACAAATAATCGAACAGAAGGGTGATGAACAAGTGAGTGCAATTACTTCATACCGACTAACTAACCCAAGACGCCTATTTCGTGGGCTAGCCATCTTGGCCTTGGCGACATCCTTCACCATGGCTTCCATTTCCGGTTCGTTTGCCGGAAGCGAAGAGCCTGGGGTTCTCGAATATGTAACAGTGCAGAGTGGCGATTCGCTCTGGTCACTTGCAGACGCCTACGCCCCAGATGCAGATCCTCGCGACTGGATCGCCGAGGTTGTTCTACTAAACGCACTGACCACCGTGGAGCTAACCCCTGGCCAGCAAATCGCCCTGCCCTAGTTCAATCCAGTAATCTCTAGGGGTGACCAACCTCGAAGACTTGCCAATTCGCGACGACCTCAAGGGCCTGAAGCCCTACGGCGCTCCGCAGCTCGATGTTCCAATCCAACTCAACGTCAATGAGAACACCTTTGGAATTCCAGAGGCTGTGGCGCTGGACATAATTCAAGAGTTGGCCGGCGAGGTGCTCAAGCTAAATCGCTACCCTGATCGCGAGTTCTTAGAGCTTAGGACCGCATTCGCTCAGTACCTAGGTCACAATCTAACGGCTGAGCAAATCTGGGCAGCTAACGGATCAAATGAAATCATCACTCAGGTTTTTCAAGCTTTTGGCGGACCAGGCAAAACAGCTCTGAGTTTTGGTCCCACTTACTCGATGTATCCAAACATCGCTCGAATCACACTGACCCAATACCAAGAGCTTCCGCGAGAGTCGGACTTTGGGCTGAGTGCTGACTACGTTTCTCAGCAGTTAGCTGAGCACAAGCCAGACATTGCGATTCTTTGCAACCCCAATAACCCCACCGGAACCCCAATCGACAACGAGGTCATTCTTGCTGCGTATGCGGCTTTTGAGGGAATCTTGCTAATTGATGAGGCCTATGCGGAGTTCTCCTCACGAGAATCTGCTCTTTCACTTCTGGCCGACCGACCTCGTCTTGTTATCAGCCGAACCATGAGCAAGGCATTTGCCTTTGCTGGGGCAAGAGTTGGTTATCTCGCAGCCGATGAGGCGATGGTGGATGCACTCAGAATCGTCCGATTGCCGTATCACCTTTCAGCGCTAACACAGGCGGCTGCACGGGCCGCTTTGCGCCACTCTGGGGAGATGTTGTCAAACGTTGAACAGATTAAGGTGCAGCGAGATCGCCTGATTAGTCAGCTTGAGGTTATGGGCCTAAAGCCTTATCCGTCCGACGCCAACTTTGTTCTGGTGGCTGGCCTTGCGGACCCGGCAGAAGTGTTCGAACGTCTTTTGGCCAAGGGTGTGATTGTTCGCAATGTTGGAATCCCAAATACCCTGAGGATAACTGCCGGTACTGAGGCGGAGACCTCCAAATTGCTGGGTGAATTGGCTTTGATTCTTGACTAAACTTGTCGAATCTTCCCAAACGAGGTCAAACATGAGCCGAATTGCCACACTCTCGCGCCAAACTAGCGAGTCCAAGATCGAGCTCGAGCTGAACCTTGATGGCTCAGGAAAGTCTGAGATCTCCACCGGAGTACCTTTCTTTGATCACATGCTGACCGCTTTCTCCAAGCACTCGCTTATTGACCTAAAGGTTCGGTCAGTTGGCGATATTGAAATTGACGTTCACCACACTGTTGAGGACACCGCCATTGTTCTTGGGCAAGCAATAAAGCAAGCACTCGGGGACAAAACGGGAATCGCACGCTACGGCGATGCCACAGTTCCGCTGGATGAGGCTCTTGCTCGTGCGGTTGTAGACGTTTCAGGTCGTCCGTTTCTGGTTCACTCCGGGGAGCCCCAGGGTTTTGAGTATCACCTAATCGGAGGTCACTTCACTGGCTCTATGGTTCGGCACGTCTTTGAGGCACTAGCCTTCAACGCTGGCCTAACCCTGCACGTGACTGTCCTTGC
>CAZZHB010000020.1:13026-14679 GCA_964653615.1 uncultured Aquiluna sp. | reverse complement strand
TCCTGGCAATGGCGCTGGGGAAAACGGCACGTTTTCTTCTGCGTCTTGTTAGGCGTGGCGGGGGGTCTGCCCTCCCTGGAACCATCGCTGCAATCATTCAGCCAAGACTGCTGGAGAATGCGATTCAGTCAGCACCTCAGGGGCTGGTCGTGGTGAGTGGAACGGCGGGTAAGTCCAGCACCACAAATCTCATCGTCGCTTTGCTGCGAGCTCATGGTTTGAAGGTATTCACAAACCCGTCAACCGCAAACATCAAGCAGGGTTACTACGCGTCCGTGCTTCAGTTCGGCGATTTACGCGGTCGAATTGATGCCGACATAGTGGTTCTGGAGTGGGATGAGGGCCATGGTGCAGCGTTGGCCCAGGATCTCAAGCCGCGCCTGAGTGTTATTACAAATGTCCTATCTGATCAACTGGATAGATTTATCGACCCCATTTTCGTTCAGGAAAAGCTCTCCGAAATCATCCGTAACTCATCGGTCGTGATTGCAAATCGAGATGACGTAAATGTGGCTCAGATTGCGGCACAGCACCCTGACTGCCTAGGATTCGGTTTGTCTGCGGAACTGGTTGAATCCGGACCGGAGTATGCAATTAACTTCGGCGAAAAGCCTGATCTCTCTTCATCCTCGATCATTAGAGCAGCGACCGCGGAGCGCTTGTTGCTTTTGCTGAAGGGCACCGATCTTGAGATCGCTGGAAACTTTGAAAACCTCTCGCAAGCCATGAACACAGCTGCGGCTGTTCTGGCAGTCGAGTCGCTAATTGAGGTTGACAGGGAATTGGTTGCCAGCACAATCGAAGCGCTCCCTCCGGTATTTGCCAGAGACGAAATCGCTTTGGTGCGCGATCGATCAGTTCGTTTGATGTTGGTTCAGAATCCCACGAGTTTTCAGTTGAATCTAGACAAGTTGAAGCCAACTCCGCACCCGATTATGGTGATGGCAGGGCGTGACATTCACGACCCCAGCTGGTTATGGACGGTTGACTTTAGCCACCTGGATTACGTTGACGTCGTTTCAGGGTTTAATGCCCATGAACTTGCGCTGAGATTGCATTACGCGGGCGTCCAAGTGAATCTGGTCGAGCCAAGAATCGACGAGGCTAACGAGCATTTCGCCAAGCTGCAGGGCGAAAATCCAACCATTGTTTTCTCCGCGGACGCAATGCGAAGAACTAGACGCTATTTAGGGTTGGCAAAGTGATCAAACTCTCAAGTTTTAGACCAGACTTCTTCGACAACAATGGTGACCAGGGAAACCTCGAGGTCCTGGCCGCACACCTAGCCGCCGTAGGTGTCGCACATGAACTTTCTCAGGATCTGAGTCAGAGCGATTTTCTCTTGATTGGCGACAGCTCAATCGCAGCGGGCAACCATTTCAAAGATGATCTACTGGCACTTGTGCCTGAGTTGAAATTGAGGCTACTGGCAGGTAAGCCGACTTTGATTGTGGGAAGAAGTTACGAATTTCTAGCACCGCTACTTGGAATCGAACTAAGTCAGGGGGAGCGGGTCTCCAAATTCGTCAGGGTCAGTTCCAAGGGACACGAGGCCATCGGCTACCACAACTCAACCGTGGAAGAACCAAAGTTCTTTATTTCGGGGGCGTTCATCGGCACGACATTGTTCGGACCGATTTTGGCAAAGAATCC
>CAZZHB010000020.1:0-13016 GCA_964653615.1 uncultured Aquiluna sp. | reverse complement strand
CAAGTTTGCTAATGGCAGTCGCCAAGGGACTGGGCGTTGAGCTAACGGGTGAATTCTTCGAGAGAAGCGTGAAACTAGCGAATCAAGTTCGCGAGGCTACTACCTTTTAGAAAGTTCGTCTGACTGATCGTGCCAGGAAATGGTGATCGGTTCGAGCTTGCTCTTGTTTTCGTTTCCATGGTGAGCACAGAACAGTAGGTCACCGGCTTCTAGCTCGACACGAATGTATGCCTGTGCTCCGCAAACGTCACAACGATCGGCAGCCACTAGGCGGGAGGTTTCTTTTAGATCTTCCATTTGTCTACATTCAACCATCAACCACAGACAAATAAGTCCCAGTTACCCCCAGTTTCGCTAACTGCGAAGTGGCAAGGCGGAAAATGTCGTCTGTGCGGTTAGATTTCCCGAGTGGAAACCTATTCAGCCAGACATCTCTCAGTTCTAGAGGGGCTTGAGGCAGTTCGCAAGCGTCCGGGTATGTACATCGGTTCCACCGATGCTCGCGGACTGATGCACTGTTTGTGGGAAATCATCGACAACTCCGTCGACGAGGCGCTGGCGGGTCACGGAAGCCAAATTGAGGTCGAAATCTTCGAGGATGGTTCGATTGAGGTCAGGGATCAGGGCCGTGGAGTTCCAGTTGACATTGAACCCCGTACCGGACTCAGTGGAGTCGAAGTGGTCTACACCAAGTTGCATGCCGGCGGAAAATTTGGTGGCGGTTCTTACGCGGCCTCTGGCGGTCTCCACGGTGTGGGCGCATCAGTGGTCAACGCCTTGTCTTCAAGACTTGATGTTCAGGTTGATAGAAACGGCGCCACCTATGCAATGTCATTCAAGCGCGGTGAACCCGGGATCTTTGACGGTGACGGCCCAGATGCAAAATTTGAACCATTCATTGAGGGCAGCGAGCTGCGCACCATTGGAAAGGTAGCCAAGGGCGTTACTGGAACTAGGGTCCGCTACTGGCCCGACAGACAAATCTTTGAGGCCTCTGCGGCTTTCTCACTGGATGACCTAGCCAACCGTTTGAGACAGACTGCATTCTTGGTACCTGGTCTTCGCCTGACAGCCCACGAACACGCGACAAACTCAAAGCTGGATTACCGTTTCGAAGGCGGTATAGCTGAGTACGCAGAGCACCTTGCTAAAGACTCTGCAGTGATGGCCACCAAGAGAATTCAATTTAAATCAACCTTTCTCGAAACAGTCCCGGTATTGGACGAGAACAACGGTGCAATGATCTCTAAAGAGGTTGAGCGCGAGTGTTCCGTGGACATTGCGCTGCGGTGGGGGAACGGATTCGATACTGAACTTAGAACCTTCGTAAACATAATCTCCACACCCAAGGGCGGAAGCCATCAAGCTGGTTTCGAACAAGCGCTTCTAAAGTCATTTCGAGCTGTGATTGACAGCAATGCAAGAAAGCTCAAGGCAACTGGGCTGAAGATCGAGCGCGAAGACCTGCTCGCTGGCTTGACGGCCGTTGTAACTGTTAGTTTGCCCGAGCCCCAGTTCGAAGGTCAGACCAAAGAAACACTCGGAACCCCGGCGGTCAAAGCAATAGTTGCAAATGGGCTAGGCGCTTGGCTTGACAATTACCTGTCAGGTTCAGTTCGAGGCACAAAGCAAGAGGTCGATAACCTACTCGAGAAGGTCGTCAACGAGGCCAAGGCTCGCATCAGCGCCCGATCTCTGAAGGATACTCAGCGTAGAAAAAATGCCTTGGAATCCTCTTCGCTCCCGACCAAGTTGGTCGATTGCCGCGCGGATGCAACAGCAGGCTCAGAGCTATTCATAGTTGAGGGTGATAGCGCGTTAGGAACGGCGAAACTTGCTAGAGATTCAAAGTTTCAGGCTCTGCTCCCGATTCGCGGCAAGATTCTTAATGTCCAAAAGGCATCGATTGCCGACATGCTGTCAAATACAGAGTGCGCATCAATCATTCAGGTGATTGGTGGCGGCTCAGGTCGCACCTTCGACCTGGAATCAGTCCGCTACGAGAAAATCATTCTGATGAGCGACGCCGATGTAGACGGTGCGCACATTAGGACGCTACTTCTCACGCTGTTCTTCCGCTACATGAGGCCTTTGGTTGAGGCTGGCAGGGTTTATGCCGCTGTGCCACCACTTCACCGTGTTATGGTCCAATCCGGCAGATCTAAAGAGCCTATTTATACCTACAGTCAGCAAGAACTTCACGACCTGCTTACCAAGCTTGAGAAGTCCGGGAAGACCTACCAAAACCCAATCCAACGCTACAAGGGGCTGGGAGAGATGGATGCGGATCAATTAGCAGAGACCACCATGCAGCCACAAAACCGCATGCTGCGCAGGATTACGGCAAAGGATGCTCAAGCTGCTGATGAGATTTTCGAACTTTTGATGGGTAACGAGGTCGCACCTCGTAGGGACTTTATTGTCGACTCAGCGGAAAGCTTCGATCGCGAGCGTATCGACGCCTAGAAAGCGCTACCAATGTAGTCAGCGGCACTTGCACCTGACCCATCTCGCCTTAGGTCGACTTGAGGCGTTTCAACCGGCTTATCGTCAAGGTCGAACAAGGTCGGTGTTGCAGACGCGAGGGTTGCGAAGTAGAGCTGGTCCTCGCCCTTTAGGAACTTGTGGCAGCGAACTCCCATTGCCCCCCTGCCCTTTCGGGGATAGGCAGAAAGCTGAGTCAGCTTTACGCTGCCAGCATCCGTGCCACCAAGTGATAGCGATGAGTTGGAAACGGAAACCACAACGGCGTCTTGCTTGGCGCTGCCGAAGAAGATCGCCCTTCCGTTAGGAATATTCATTCCGGCCATGCCACTGGCTGGAAGCCCTTGTGGCCTTACGCTGCTGGCCGGGAAGACCAAAAGGTTTGCTTCATTGGTTATGAAAACTAGTTCTGCGGCTTCATCCGCAACACCTATGCCGACAACCTCATCAAACTCCTTTAGGGCGATGAGCGGAACTTCTTGCTTGTCCGGTAGCGGCCCATTGAAACGTTTAACCGTTCCCTGTGCTGTTCCTAGGGCGAAGGTTTCCTCAGAGCGCCAACTGATTACACCCACAACTCTCAGATTGTTGACGCCAATTATTGACTCAGGTTCAGGGAGTTGCTGCGTGAGACCGGGGGTTGAGACGGGCAGATCGGATACGTGAACCGCATGGGCGACTCCGTCGTTGGTTACCAGGCCAACATCTGAACGAGTCGTGGTTGACATGACGCGAAGATTCGCCTCGCTCACGTCGACCGGTGGGGCATTGGTGCGGAAGAGCTTGCCACTCGGGGTTATGCAGACAAAAGTCGGCTCGTCCTCGAGCTCGGTTACAACTGGCGTCTTTTTGACGACAACCATCCCAGAAGCGTCAATCAGTTGAGTTCGCCTGGAATCTCCATACTTGTCTGCAACTTCTTCGAGCTCGCGACGGATTTGCTGTTTGATTCGCGCATCTGAGCTCAAGAGTGACTCAAGTGCTTCGATTTCCTTGCGCAACTGGTCAGCTTCAGTTTCTAGCTCGATAACACTGAAGCGAGTCAGTCTCCTAAGTCTTAGTTCCAGGATGTGCTCAGCCTGAAGCTCGCTGAGGTCAAACACTTGCATGAGTCGCGATCGCGCTGCTTCTGACGTGTCGCTGGTCCTGATCACCTCAATGATCTCGTCGATGTTCAAAACAGCGATTTGGAGACCCTCTAGAAGGTGGAGTCTTGCATTTCGACGATCAAGTCTGTTCGTAGACCTCCTTCGAACAACTTCCATTCGATGCGCAAGGTAAACCGAAAGCAGATCCAATAGCCCCAACTGCTGCGGTCTACCTGCAACCAGTGCGATGTTGTTGATGCCAAATGTCTCTTCGAGGGGCGTGAATCGGTACAGCGCTTCTAGGACAGACTCCGGGTCAAAGCCAGTCTTTAGCTCGATAACAAGCCTTAGTCCGTTTTCGCGGTCGGTCAGGTCAACAACATTGTGAATGCCTTCGAGCTTCTTGGAGTTGACCGCATCTCTGATTTTGTCGACGACGCGCTCTGGCCCCACTAGATATGGAAGCTCGGTTACCACCACCCCCGTGCGTCTTGGACCAACTGTCTCTACAGAAACTTTGGCCCGGGTCTTGATGGTTCCTTTACCCTGCGAATACGCTTCGATCAGGCCTTCAGCGATCAGTGCAACTCCACCCGTGGGAAAATCTGGACCAGGAATGACCTGCATTACCTCTTCAAGCGTCACGTCTGGCTTGTCAATCAACAGCACCAGTGCAGCAATAACTTCGCGGAGATTGTGAGGCGCCATGTTGGTAGCCATGCCGACGGCAATTCCGGCAGCTCCATTTACTAGAAGATTTGGGAATGCAGCCGGTAGAACCTCCGGTTCGCTGAGCTGGGCGTCGTAGTTGGGCTGGAAGTCAACAACGTCTTCGTCCAGCGACTCGTTAAGCAACAGGGCCGCAGGGGCAAGTCTCGCTTCTGTGTATCGGGCGGCAGCCGGACCATCATCGAGAGATCCAAAGTTTCCGTGACCGTCAATGAGCGGGATTCGCAAGCTGAAGCCTTGAGCCATACGCACTAGCGCGTCATAGATAGCCCCATCACCATGGGGGTGTAGCTTGCCCATCACTTCGCCGGTAACTCGAGCGGATTTCACGTGCCCCTTGTCAGGGCGCAGCCCCATCTCGCCCATTTGATAGACAATGCGTCTTTGAACGGGCTTTAGGCCGTCCCTGGCGTCCGGTAGTGCTCTTGAGTAAATGACCGAATAGGAGTACTCCAGGAAGCTCTCGCGCATTTCTTTTGCGACATCAATGTCAACAATGCGTTCTTCTGGATTGGTCATAGTCCCTGATGTGTCAAACTTGAGTGTGCCTTCGACTCTACCCGTTGTTCCTAAAGCCTTAGGGAAGCTGCGGCACGTGTTCGCTTCTAGTCTCCTTGCAGCTCAGGGAAAGCCAAACCCACTCAGCTTCAGAGCCGCAAAGCACGTGGTTTGCGTTCTGGTCGATGGGCTTGGTGCCGAGAATGTTCTGGAGCGATCTGGTCACGCTCCCTGGTTAACTGCCGCCCTAAAATCGGGTGCAATAACCCATGCGGGTTTTCCATCAACCACCAGTGCAAACATCGCATCATTCGCAACGGGTCTCACACCCGGAGAGCATGGATTTATCGGACACCAGGTGTTTGATCGCGTCTTCGATGAAAAGATCAACCTTCTTACCGGCTGGAACGAGCGAACTAATCCAGAAGTTTGGCAGCCAAATCTAACCGTGAGTGAACAAGCCTTCGACGCCGGAATCGCCTGCTACGTGATTGGGCACGAGGAATATCGAAGCTCCGGCTACACAAGAGCAACTATGCGAAAAGCCGAATACGTTGCTGCGGAATCACTGGCTGAGCGTTTCGAGGCAGCTAGAAAGATTGTGTCCACCAGCGGCGAATCAATCACTTACCTCTACATCCCTGAGCTTGATAAACATGGACATCGGTTTGGATGGCAGTCCCAGGGCTGGGCAAGCCTTTTGGAAGAACTTGATGCTCTGTTGGCAAAGTTCGCCCAGAACCTGCCCAAAGGTGTCGGATTGGTCGTAACAGCGGATCACGGGATGATCGATTCAGCGACGGAACAGCGTCTAATCATTGACGACCATGTTGAGCAAGGGGGAGTGCTCGAGTGGTTTGGTGGCGATACCCGAGTTGCATACCTCTACCTCAAGGATCCGGCGGCAGCGACGTCCCTGCAACACCAACTCGAGGGGCAGAGCGCCTTGTTCCAAACGGTCCTGGCAAAAGATGCGATTAAAGCCAACTGGTTTGGCCCGGTCGGGGATTTAGCGCTGCAACGAATGCCCGAGCTCATCCTGCTGGCGAGGTCGAACTTTACGCTCTTTCACAGCGTTTATTCGAAAAAGAGAAGCATAGAGATGACCGCTCACCACGGTGGGCTCAGCTCAGCTGAGCTCAGGGTTCCGCTAATCCGAGTCGGAATCTAGCGAACCAGCCCCAAGGACGATTTCGTCCCAGCTAGGAAGTGAAGCCCTGCCTTTGGCGGAGTGCGGCTTTAGCTCCTGTGCGTTTTGTTCACGGCGTGACCTAAGTTCCTGCACCAAATCGTGCACTGACGCAGTCTCCGGTTGAGTCGGCGTAGCTTCTACTGGAGCAGCCTTTTCAATCGGCTCCTGATTTACCACCGGAGTGAAAATTGAATCTTTGAGATTGTTTGCCTTGCCGATTTTCCTGGCCGACTCACTGTTGGGCTCGATCACTCTGGACCTTAGGTCGAATAGCCAGCTGTAGCTTCCGGATCCCTTGGCCAAGATCTCCCAGCCCTGCTCGGTTTTGATTGCCTTGAAAGTCGCTTCCGGGTCGGATGAAAGCACCATGTCTTCAAAACGCTTCATGGTTGGGCCGTCTGGAAGTGTCGTGTTTAGTGCGGCATCGAGCACGAATCGGATTTCGTCAAGAATCGGAAGCGCGAAGGGCTCTACGGCAGACTCCGGCACGCCCAAATTGGCTGCGACCTCTGAGAGTGAGAGACCGGAGCGAATCTGTTGCTGCACCTCGCGTGGAGTGAAGGTAGAGGTCTCAACCTGCTGGGTTTTTCTAACTGCGTCCCGGACTTGGTCATCGATCAATGTGCGAGCGCGAACACCGTCTGAGGTTTCGAAAACCAGATAATCACCTTCGCGTGAGACGAACTTTAGCTCCATGATTGACTCTCCTTGTAAAAGAGTTTGGCAAATTGGCTTCGGTTTATGCGTAATTGACGCGGAGAGTTGATTAACTCTTACACCTGTCGGCGAGCCTTATTTGCAAAACTCGAACTTCTAAGGCATAGTTCACGCCGAAGTAGTAGTGGAGAGGTGAGGCTAATGGCGACCGATTACGACGCTCAGCGGAAAAACGATGATGATACTGAGTCGATTGAAGCGATCAAGGAGCGTATCCCTTCCAAGCCTTCAATTTCGGAAGATGACGTGGACAACGTTGACTCGTTCACCATTCCTGATGTGGTAAACGAAGAGCTAGAAGTTGTGATCTTGCCTCAGCAGGAGAATGAGTTCACCTGCATGAATTGCTTCTTGGTCAAGCCTCAGTCGCAAAAGGCCTCAAAGACCAAGCTAGGCGCGATTTGCTCGGAGTGCGCTTACTAATTCAGCAGGTCGTCTAGTGCTGATAATCAGGTATGGCGTCGGGTCATTTGGATCAATAACTTCAACCCTTACCGCTGTTTTCAAATCACCCCGGATAACAAGCTGAGCCCTGGCATCAAGCTTTGGGCCGAGTTCCATCCTCAATTCAGTTGGCCTGATTTCCGCCGTCTCGCCAATGGCTGAGCGCGGAATGGCGAACTTTCCTGCCAGTAAACGTTCGCTGTCTACAACCACTAGCGGACTTAGCACCGAAGCTAGAACGAGTGCAGCCAGCAAAGTGACACTTCCCAATCCGATTGCAAGCGGCCAACCGAATGGAGCGGCAGCCAATAAAACCATTGGAGAGAGCAGCGAGTAAGCCAAATACATGCCAATTGATGGGTAGAGGCGTTCTTCAAATAGCAAGGTTTGCACCTCAATAGATTACGCTCTAGGGGTGAGTTTCGAAGTACTGATCATTGCCGAACCTGGGTTCGAGCCTTTCTACGCCAAGCCTGGGGACGCAGGTTGCGATCTACGCTCGACAGAGGAACTAACCCTTGCTGCCGGTCAACGAGCGCTAGTAAAGACTGGAATCCGCATCGCCATGCCGGATGGATATGTTGGGTTGGTTCACCCTCGAAGTGGATTGGCAGCGAAGCACGGAATAACCGTGCTGAACACCCCTGGCACCGTTGATGCGGGTTACCGCGGTGAAATCATGGTGACACTGTTGAACACCTCAAATGAGGATTTCCCAATCGCTGTGGGAGACCGAATCGCTCAGCTGGTGTTTCAGAAGGTCGAGCACGCCACTTTTGTGGCAGTCACCTCTTTGCCCGAAAGCACTCGGGGCGAGACTGGTTTCGGCTCAAGTGGGAGAAACTAGTGGCGAAAATCGCACCCTTTGATCGAGAGACCAACGGCCCATTCGATGTTTCAGAAATCGGACTTCTAACCCCATACCTTGACTTCGAATCCATTCGCATCGCGCCGAAGCCTGGCCTAGTTGTGCGAGCTGACATTGACGAAGCAAATAATCGCGTGGTGGCAATCACGCTGGAGGAGGATGGTCACAGACTTCAACTTCAAGCTTTTGCCGCCAGTAAAGTCGATGGAATGTGGGAGCCGACGCTTTTGGCCATCGAGAAGGCAATCACGGAGCAGGGCGGATCTGCCGTGCGAGTTGATGGCGCACTTGGTCCTGAAATCAAGGCTGGCGTTCCAGTTGTCGAAGACGGCGAAAGGCTATTGCGGGAGTCGCGGTTTATTGGTGTTGACGGACCGCGCTGGTTCTTGCGTGGAGTGCTCACCGGACCCGACTTGGCTCACCCACCTCGTTATCAATCACTGATTGAGCTTTTCCGTTCAGTAGGTGTGAGCAGGGGAGAGACGCCGCTTCCGCCGGGAGATCTCCTGCCGCTAAGCATTCCGGTGCAGCAGTGAGCGAACAAGAACGCATTGCAAAGCGACTGGGAGTTTCGAATTCTGAAAATGGCCCAGTTGTTACTAAACAATCAGTAATCGACGCCATAGGTGGCCCGATGGGCATTGCTGAATCCATCATTCCGGCGTTTTCCTTCTCCGTAGCTTTTGCAATCACGAAGTCGGCAGTAACCAGTGTCTCGATTGCCAGCGTTCTCGCTCTCGGTTTCATCGCGATTCGAATTATCCGCAAGCAGCCGCTTACTCAAGCAATCGCGGGGGCGTTGGCAATTGGACTAGCCGCATTTCTCGCTCTAAGAGATGGTGGAAATGCTCAAGACTTCTTCGTGCCCGGTTTCTTTACCAACGCCGCATACGGTTTTGTGCTGTTGTTGTCAGTACTGATTCGCTATCCGATCATGGGTTACGTTGCTCAATTACTATTCGGCCTTGATGGTTGGCGGAAGAACAAACAGATTTATCGACGAGCTCAGTTGGTAACTCTGGTTTGGGTGGGTTTCTTTGGACTCCGTTTGGCCGTCCAACTGCCACTGTATTTCTCCGGTCAGGTGGAGCTTCTCGCAGCATCCAAGGTAGTGCTAGGCGCTCCCGCCTACGCAGGGCTATTGGTATTGACCTGGGTTCTTCTTAGAAGCCTAAACACGCCACAAAAGCAGTAAATTAGTCAGGTACGACATCAGGAGATTCAATAATGACCAACAGCTTCAATTCCGCTAAGCACCTTACGGTGGGCTCTAAGACCTACAAGTACTTCTCAATGCCCGAGCTCGGAGTTAGCAAGCTTCCTTACAGCCTAAAGATCCTGTTGGAAAACATGTTGCGCACCGAAGACGGAGCAAACGTAACCAAGGATCACGTGAACGCCTTGGTGAACTGGGACCCAACTGCTGAACCTGATGTCGAAATCCAATTCTCTCCTGCCCGAGTGATTATGCAGGACTTCACTGGAGTTCCCTGCGTCGTTGACCTCGCAACCATGCGTGAGGCTGTTGTGGCTCTTGGTGGGGACCCTCAGAAGATCAACCCGCTCGCTCCAGCAGAGATGGTCATCGACCACTCAGTTGTTATTGATGTTGCGGGCACTCCAGATGCTGCTCAGCGGAACGTGGAGTTCGAATACCAGCGCAATGCCGAGCGCTACCAGTTCCTTCGCTGGGGACAAACTGCATTCGACAACTTCAAGGTCGTCCCTCCTGGAACCGGAATCGTTCACCAGGTGAACATCGAATACTTGGCCCGCACCGTTATGACTCGTGAGGTTGGCGGAGAACTTGTTGCCTACCCAGACTCCTGCGTGGGAACTGACTCACACACCACGATGGTGAATGGTCTAGGAATTCTCGGTTGGGGAGTTGGTGGCATTGAGGCCGAGGCCGCGATGCTTGGTCAGCCAGTTTCAATGCTGATTCCTAAGGTGGTTGGCTTTAAGTTGACCGGCCAGATTCCAACTGGAGCCACCGCAACTGACGTAGTGCTAACCATCACAGAGGTGCTTCGCAAGCATGGTGTTGTTGGCAAGTTTGTGGAGTTCTACGGCTCAGGCGTCTCCAAGGTTCCTTTGGCCAACCGCGCAACCATCGGAAACATGTCTCCAGAGTTCGGATCTACCGTTGCGATTTTCCCAATCGATGAAGTAACTCTGGATTACCTAAGGATTACTGGTCGCACCCCTGAGGAAATCGCACTTGTAGAGGCGTACACAAAGGCCCAGGGACTTTGGCACGACCCGAGTGTTGAGCCGGTTTACAGCGAGTACCTCGAGCTAGACCTATCAACCGTTGTTCCTAGCATCGCTGGACCGAAGCGACCACAGGACCGTATCGAGCTCAGCAAGTCAAAGAGCGCATTTGACTCCGCAATCAAGACCTACTCGGACGCAAAGTCCAAGCCGACTGCAGTCAAGGGCAAGGACTTCAAGATTGACAACGGCGCAGTAACCATCGCGTCAATCACCTCCTGCACCAACACTTCAAACCCATCCGTCATGCTGGCAGCCGGTCTAGTTGCTCGTAAAGCTGTCGCAAAGGGCCTGAAGGCCAAGCCGTGGGTAAAGACCTCGCTTGCGCCAGGATCTAAGGTCGTCACCGAGTACTACGAGAAGGCTGGCCTTACTAACGATCTGAACGCGCTAGGTTTCAACCTCGTTGGTTATGGCTGCACGACTTGCATCGGTAACTCGGGACCTCTGTCGGAAGAGATTTCTGAGGCCATCAACCAGAACGATTTGGCCGTGACGGCAGTGCTTTCCGGTAACCGCAACTTCGAAGGTCGCATTAATCCCGATGTGAAGATGAACTACTTGGCATCGCCACCACTGGTTATTGCATACGCTCTTGCGGGAACCATGGACTTTGACTTTGACACCGAATCACTTGGTAAAGATCAGTCAGGTAACGATGTATTCCTCAGGGACATCTGGCCGACTCCAGAAGAAGTACAAAGCACAATTGACTCTTCCATCAACTCCGAGATGTTCACCACCCAGTACGCATCTGTCTTCGAAGGCGATGAGCACTGGCGTTCACTGCCTACTCCGAAAGGTGCCATCTTTGAGTGGGACGAGAACTCAACCTACGTCAAGAAGGCGCCTTACTTCGACGACATGCAGCTAAAGCCATCGCCAGTTAGCGATGTGACTGGTGCGAGGGTCTTGGTGAAGCTAGGTGATTCCGTAACCACCGACCACATCTCACCGGCTGGATCGATCAAGGCCGATTCACCTGCTGGTCGATACCTAACCGAACACGGTGTGTCACGAGTCGATTTCAACAGCTACGGCTCTCGTCGAGGCAACCACGAGGTGATGATTCGCGGCACATTCGCCAACATCCGCCTTCGCAATCAACTTCTAACAGATGTCGAAGGCAGCTACACTCGCGACTTCACCACTGCAGAGGGTGCTCAGGCGTTCATTTTTGATGCAGCGGAGAACTATCGTGCACAAGGGACAGCTCTGGTTGCACTAGCAGGCAAAGAGTACGGCTCTGGCTCATCGAGAGACTGGGCAGCTAAGGGAACTTCTCTACTTGGTATCCGAGTGGTAATTGCCGAGAGCTTTGAGCGAATCCACCGCAGCAACCTGATCGGCATGGGCGTATTGCCGCTGCAATTCCCTAAGGGCGAGACTGCTGACTCATTAGGCCTGGACGGCACCGAGGAGTTTAGCTTTGAGGGCATTGAGGCACTAAACCAGGGAGTTACTCCAAAGACTGTGAAGGTGACTGCAAAACCAACCAGCCACTCACCAGCCGGCAAGGCAACCATCAGCTTTGACGCAGTGGTTCGCATTGACACCCCGGGAGAAGCAGATTACTACCGCAATGGTGGAATTCTGCAGTATGTGTTGCGAAGTTTGGTTGCCTAGGAAGGCTTTAGCCAACTAGCTGGTTAATCATCAAATGACGCAATTAGGGCGAATCTCGAAGCCGAGAGACCTGGACGGCCTTTCCCAAAAGGAGCTTCAGGAGCTTTGCGATGAGATTCGGTCCTACCTGGTGGAGTCTGTTTCCAAAACTGGAGGGCACCTTGGGCCAAACTTAGGTGTCGTGGAGACAACCGTCGCTATTCACAGGGTTTTCGATTCTCCGAATGACGCGATTGTTTTCGACACAGGACATCAGTCGTATGTTCACAAGTTGCTAACTGGCCGCAAGGACCTCTCCACGCTCCGTCAGAAGGACGGCATTGCCGGTTACCCGCAAAGGTCTGAATCCGAACACGACATCGTTGAGTCTTCGCACGCTTCGAGCTCGCTCTCTTGGGCAGATGGTATCTCCAGAGCGTTCAAGGCAACAGGCAACAAGGAAAGGCATGTCGTAGCTGTTATTGGCGATGGCGCACTAACCGGTGGCATGGCATGGGAAGCCTTGAACAACATCACCGATGACAATGACCGCAATCTGGTCATCGTAGTGAACGACAATGGTCGCTCCTACGCACCGACAATTGGGGGATTGGCAAAGACACTCAACGCCATCCGCACCGAAGCCTGGTACAAAAAGAGCTACTCGCTTTCAAAGCGAATGTTCTACAAGATGGGCACGCTGGGTCGGATCGTCTTTGATTCCGTGCATGCTGCGGGCCAGCGAGTTTTGGTTGGCAATACCGCAGACGGAATCTTCCCAAACTTGGACATTAAGTACATCGGGCCGATTGATGGGCACAACCTTCAGGACATGGAGACTGCACTTAAGCAGGCAAAAGAATATGGCGCTCCTGTAATCGTTCACGCGATAACCCAGAAGGGTAAAGGCTACGATCCGGCGACGTCAGACCTTGCAGATCAGTTTCACGCAGTTGGCAAAATCAACCCCGAAACTGGACTTCCGCTAAAAGCATCGAGCGGAAGCTCCTGGACTTCTGTTTTTGGGGATGAAATAACCAGCATCGCGGAACAAAATCCTCGAATTGTCGGCATCACCGGAGCCATGTTGATTCCGGTTGGTCTGGACAAGTTTGCC
>CAZZHB010000019.1:0-15050 GCA_964653615.1 uncultured Aquiluna sp. | reverse complement strand
GAGACGGTGGGGAACTGCCAGAAATCGGGCATAAGACGCGGGTGCGGGTAGCTCGGAAGGCCACGGCCAGGCTTTGGGCGGGACTTCTCCTGGCGGAAGTTGTCCATCTCATCTGCGGAGATGCGACCCTCTAGAAATGCGCGTGCGTATGGACCAGGGGAGGCGTGGCCCTGAACAAAGATCGAGTCAGCACCCTGCGGGTGGTCGTGACCCTTGAAAAAGTGGTTGAAGCCAACCTCGTAAAGCGAAGCACTCGAGGCGAAGGATGAAATGTGTCCGCCAACTGCGATTCCAGGTCGCTGGGCACGGTGCACCATAACGGCGGCGTTCCAACGCATCCAAGCTCGGTAGGTGCGCTCGATGGCCTCATCGCCAGGGAATTTTGGCTCATCCTCAGGGCTGATGGTGTTGATGTAGTCGGTCGTAGGCACTAGCGGGACATTGAGCTGAAGCTCGTGGCTTCGGCGAAGCAGCGACTGCATGATCTCGCGAGCGCGGCCTCTGCCGTGACGCTTAGCTACTGCATCGAGTGACTCTAGCCACTCGGCAGTTTCCTGAGGGTCTAGGTCTGACACTGCTGGAACAAATGCATCTTGGTCGTTAAACGACATCAAAGCCTCTTTTCGTGGCTGCTTTACCGAATTTGCCCTTTTAAGGCTCGATAAGTCTATTCGCCTTGGAATGATTTCGCGTGCGTTGTAGGTTTTATTGAGCATCGAAAGGCAGACATGATTACCGTTGGCGACCTAGCACCAGATTTCACTCTCTCCAACCAGCACGGCGAAGAAGTAACTCTCTCCTCATTTCGGGGCGTGAAGCCAGTAGTTTTGGTCTTCTATCCGCTTTCCTTCAGCGGAATCTGCACCGGTGAGTTGTGCGAACTTCGCGACAATCTCAATGTCCTGCAGGCCGATGGAATTGAATTGCTGGCCATCAGCGTCGATTCAAAGTATGTTCAGGCAAAGTTTGCCGAGTCCGAGGGCTATAAGTTCAGCGTGCTAGCTGATTTTTGGCCACACGGAGAAGTGGCTCAAAAGTACGGCGTGTTCATTGCGGAACGTGGCATCGCTACCCGTGCCACCTTCGTGATAGACAAGAACGGGGAGGTCGCAGCCAAGTTTGAGACCAGCCCGGGCGAGCCGAGAAAACTTTCCGACTACAAAAATGCTCTTGAGTTGGTTTAGCGGTTAAAAAACCACTAAGCTCTTCTGCGGGCCTTTAGCTCAGTTGGTAGAGCGCCACGCTTACACCGTGGATGTCATCGGTTCGAGCCCGGTAGGGCCCACTCGACCCCCTAGTTAGGCAAACATGGTGGATTTCGAGCCCCCTAAGCGCAAAGCGCTTAGCGACGCGGAATTACATCGCGCCATAACCCTTCTCGGATCTTCCGCGGAGGGTATTGCCAATTCTGAGCGACTTATATCTGAGCAAGCAGCCCTTCGAGAGCATGACGCAGAGGCTTTAGGTTTGTGGATTGCGGCCCTCCAGAAAGACGGCTCTCCCGAGGCATTGTTGGCCTTGAACAAACTAGCCCTTGAAGCTCTACCGGCGAATATTGAACAAATCGACGTAGCTCCGGCGATTGATCCCGCCAAGCCAGAGATTCCAATCTTCACGACGGAAATACCCATTGTCGGAAGAAGAGAAAGAGCCAAAAGAAATCGCGTTCTTAGGGGTTTATTGCCCGGTCTTGCATCTTGGCTATTGGTCGCTTTGATTAATTCACTGATTGTGGCTTGGCTCGAACTGTCAATTCTCGAGGCAGTTTTTGCCATCGGATTTGGATCAATTGCGGCCGGTATTGCTCTCGCGCTTATCAAATCTCACAGCCTCCACCCATTGATTCGATCTGCCGCCGTTTTTGGTGGTTGGGGAGTCTATCTTGGTGCGGCGATTGCACTTTGTTTCACGTCGTTGGTCATTCTCGAAGGGGTTGTTCACATTGTTGAGAACGACCTCAACATCGCGCTTATCCCGGGCTATCGAACCGATGTGTTGGCATGTGGGATAGCTGCCTTGGTTATTGGGCAAATACTGCCGAGATCTTGGCACTGGACCGTTTTGCTTAGCGGCGGGTTATTGGCTGCCGCAACCCTGTTTGTCTTCGGAGAGCAAATAGATATACAGCCCGAGTTTTTCGCCTACGCGCCGCTTAGCGGTGACCTCTACCTTCCTCAGCCTCTTGACTGGGAACAGGTCGGTTGGGCCAGTTTTGCAGTCGCCTTGATGACCATTGTGATTCTCGCGTTTGCTCTCCCACACAGCCCGACCAAGGCCTGGTCGTTCGCTCTGCAGGCTCCTTTGGGGGTTGGTTTGAGCGTGACCGTATTGTTCCTCGGCCAGAGCGATTTCGTCTTCATCTGGACGCTCTTCGTGGTCTTTATGTCCATGGCATTTTCCGGCAGAGATTTAACCTCAAGACCGATTGGGCGTTGGGCCGGAGCTGCTTTCATGTTGCCGGTGTTAGTGATGCCGATTTTGGACTTTGTAAACGGTGCAGCTGTGTCGGTCCTATCAGCATTGATTGTGTTGCTTTTCGCCGATCAGGTCTTCAGAAGAACTCCGCTTCACATTCCATCTCTGGACACCAGCTATGGGTTTTATGGATCATTCCAGCCACTGACTTGGATCGGCCTTGCTATGGCAGTTCCATTCGGAGTGCCGCAGCTTCATGACCTCCTGCTTCCCAACAGTCATTTGTCTACCCACGAGCTCGCGCTAATCTTCGGGCTCATGATTGGCGTGGTGTTTGCGATCTTGAGAATATTCCCAATCCGAGCACAAGATCGGGAAATAACAAATGTCGAGATTCGCAACATGAACCTCGATAATCTGCTTGGCTTGTAGCTATGTTGCTCAAAGAACTAATCTCCAGTTTTGATTCAATCTGGCCGCAGGAATCTAAAGAGGATTGGGATAAACCTGGCCTCATGCTGGGTTCCCCAAATCTAGAAGTAAACCGAGTGCTGCTAACGGTTGATGTCACCTCAGAAGTGCTTCAGGAAGCCATCAGTTTGCAATGCGACTTGATCCTCAGCCATCACCCCATGTTCATGCGAGGCGTTTTCGAACGTTCGGAAGCCGGCCCCAAGGGGGCTGTTACCTCCGAAGCTATTCGCAATAACATTGCGGTTTTCTCAGCCCACACCAATGCCGATTTTCAGCCTGGTGGTGTGACTGACTCGCTCGCCAAGCAACTCGGTTTGGCAAACATCGAACCACTTTCTACTACCAACAATCACGTGGTGATTGGAACTGTTGACCAACAAACTCTTTTAGATTTCGCGCGTTTGGTCGCGAAGAGAATTCCGGCTGTGGCCCAGGGTATTCGTGTAGCTGGTGACCCTCAGCGTCAAATTTCCAAAGTTGCCGTGTTGGCCGGCGCCGGTGATGGCTATCTGAGTCAAGTGGCCTCGAGCGATGCTGACCTATACATAACCTCTGACCTAAGGCATCACCCAGCCCAAGACTTTAGCCAGCAATCGCTGTTGGTCGGTGGTCCGGCGCTGATGGACATCGCTCACTGGGCAGCCGAGTGGGTTTGGCTCGATAACGCAAAGTCGCAACTTGAGAATTTGATTCCGCAGGTAAAGTTTGTCGTTAGTGAAATCAATACTGACCCATGGACGTTTGCGGTGATGCAATGAAGGTAAAAAGCCAAGAGCTTGAGACTCTATTTGCGCTGCAGGAGCTCTTGATCTCTAATCGAAAGATTGAATCTTCCGCCAAGCAGCTTGCAACCGGGTCAGATCTTGAAGCGGCCAGAGCCGCTCAGCTTGAAAACTCTGCTGAGATTAGCCAGGCACGTTCAGAGCACGAGGCATTGGTGCGCGAACTGGAACGCCTCGAAGCCGATCTCGCTCTTGTGAATAAGCGCATCACTAGCGATAAAGATCGCCTTTCCAAGACCGCGGTAGCGAGAGATGCAATTGGAATCCAACATGACCTCGAGACACTAGCCAAGAGGGCCTCAGACCTAGAAGATGTTGAACTTGAGCTAATGGAGCGCAAGAGCGAATCTGATGTGCGAATGCACGAGCTTGAAGTGCTGGGGGAGAAGTTAGAGCAAGAACTTCAGATCACAAAGGCCCGAGTTCAACTTGAGTTATCAGAACTCAAGACCCAGCACCAAGCGCAGTTGAAATCGATTGAAGAGTTAAGAAAGCAAGTGTCCGAAGAGCTTCTTGCTCGATTCGATGCTCGCTTTGCTCGGGGTCTCGCGGTTGGCAGGCTGCAAAAGAACACCTGCACCGCGTGCAACATGAGCATTACCGCCACGGCTCTTGCCGATCTTCACCAAGTCGCCCAGGACGAGGTTGCCAGCTGCCCCGAGTGTCAGGCAATCCTGATTCGATGACTTTCACGCTTTTCGCTGACGGCGCTTCGAGGGGAAATCCTGGACCGGCCGCATATGGTGCGGTGATTTATGATCAATCAGGTGCCTTGATAGCCGAATTGGGCGAGAACCTGGGGATTCGAACCAATAACTACGCCGAGTACCAGGGCGTCATTGCCGGCCTTAGGCACATCGAAGCTAACTGGCCTGGTGCTGAGGTCCTGGTTCGAATGGACTCAAAGCTAGTAGTTGAGCAGCTGAGCGGTCGTTGGCAGATCAAGCACCCTGAGCTTCGGGAACTCGCTCAGGAAGCAATTCGCATCATGCGTACCTTGAAGGTGAAACTGGAATGGGTTCCTCGCGAACAAAATTCAGCGGCTGACGCAGCTGCCAATAGGGCACTTGATCAGGGAGATTTTGGCGAGAGTATTGAGCGACAGCTCAGCGCAATTCAGCCCAAGAGCATTAGAGCTCCAAGGCAGTCGATAGAGCCAACCACGTTCGTCCTGATACGCCATGGACACACCCAGCTCACAGAGTCGAATTTGATTAGCGGCAGCAATGGCGAAGACCCAACCTTGAGCGAATTGGGGTTTTTGGAGGCCGAACTTGCAGCCAAAGCCGCAAGCGATTTACTAGCCAGGTTTGGCTTAGGGTCAGTTTCAAAGGTGTTGCATTCTCCGCAGCTAAGAACAACCCAGACTGCAGCTTCGGTTGCCAAGCATTTTGAAGTGGACCTTCGTCCAGATGCTCGATTCAAGGAAATTGGATTTGGAAACTGGGAAGGTCATTCGATGGCGGAAATGGAAGCCGCCGGACCCGATGAAATTGAGAGGTGGCGCGGATCGATGTCTGCAAAGCCACCCGGTGGCGAGTCGGTAGATGATCTTGAGTCGAGAGTGAGAGCCGGATTGCTCGAATCGATCGAAGAGTTCAACGGCCGAACCATCGCGATTGTCAGTCACATGATGCCGTTACGTGCCATTCTCAGACATGCTTTATCGGGACCAAATTCCCTGAGTTGGACCCTACAGTTTGCGCCAGCTTCGGTGTCGGTAGTTCGTTACTTCGGTCCTAACTTTGCCGAGGTGTTTGCGATTAACTCTTGTCAACATCTGCCAACTAAGTAGGCTTTAGATAGATGGGTCAACCAGGCGATCGCGACATAGTCGAGGAACGTCCGGGCTCCAAAGAGCGCGATGGTGGGTAACGCCCACCCGGAGTAATCCGAGGGACAGTGCAACAGAAAGCAAACCGCCCGAAAGGGTAAGGGTGAAACGGTGGTGTAAGAGACCACCAGCAATCCAGGCGACTGGGTTGGCTATGTAAACCTCATCGGGAGCAAGACCAAGCAGAAGGCGCTATGAGCTGCTCGCTTAGCCTTCGGGTAGGTCGCTAGAGCTCGTGAGCAATTGCGAGCCGAGATAGATGATCGTCCACGACAGAACCCGGCGTATCGGTTGGCCCATCTACTAATCTTCGCTGGATGCGTAGGCCAGCGAGGCTGCTCCAATGATTCCGGCCGAGTTCTTTGTGGTTGCTGGGACGATCTTGGTCTTCAGATCCAGTAGCGGTAAGAACTTCTCATGGTGTTTTGAAACCCCGCCACCAACAATGATCAGATCGGGCACGAGCAGTCTCTCGAGTGTTGAGTAGTACTTCTGCAGTCTCTCCGCCCACTGCTCATAGCTAAGCCCCTCTCGCTCCATGGCGCTGTAGGCAGCTTTGGTTTCGAAGTCAACACCTTCGATTTCCAGATGGCCAAGCTCAGCATTAGGAATCAAAACTCCGTTGTAGAAAAGTGCTGTGCCGATTCCTGTTCCCAGGGTCGTCATGATTGTGAGCCCGTGCGACCCTTTTCCGGCGCCAAACTTGATTTCCGCAAGACCTGCGGCGTCTGCATCGTTGATCACATGCGTGTGACGATTAAGTGTTTTGTCAAAGAGCTTGTCGGCATCCAAGCCGATCCAACGCTTTGAGACATTTGCCGCTGATTGGGTGTGACCGTGTTTTACGACAGCGGGAAAGCAGATTCCCACCGCATAATTCCGCTTAGCTGCGCCAAGCGACTCGATGATTTCCTTGCATGCCTCTGCGATGGCCTCGGGCTCGCCGCCGGCAGGTGTCTCGACCCTGATTCGGTCTGAGACTAATTCACCCTTCTTGGTGTCAACCACGGCCGCCTTTATGCCGGTTCCGCCGATGTCGATGCCGATAGCTTTCTTTCCCACTATGCCTCCGTAAGGATTTCTGGACCATCTTCGGTGATCAAGATGGTGTGTTCAAACTGTGCGGTGTGTTGTTTGTCCTTGGTTGTCACGGTCCAGTCATCGGACCACATGTCCCAGTCAGCCGTTCCAAGCGTGATCATTGGTTCGACCGTGAACACCATCCCAACCTCAATCAAGGTGTTGTATTCAGGTTCGTCGTAGTGAGGAATTATCAGCCCGGTGTGAAAGCTGGGTCCAACTCCATGACCAGTAAATTCCTTGACGACGCCATAGCCAAATCGCTTTGCATAGGTCTCAATCGCGCGACCAATAATGTTCACTTCGCGACCCGGAAGAGCCGCATTGATTCCGCGGTGCATGGCCTCTTTGGTTCGGTCAACCAAGTTCCGCAAATCCGTTGAGCCTTCGCCAACTAGAACGGTTCCGTTAGTGTCACCGTGAACCCCTCCGATAAATGCGGAGATGTCGATGTTGATGAGATCGCCATCTTCCAAAATGGTGTCGTCTGGAATGCCGTGGCAGATCACTTCATTCATTGAGCTGCAAAGCGACTTGGGAAAACCCCGATAGCCAAGAGTGGAGGGGTAGGCATCCTGCGAGATCAAGAATTCGTGACCAATTCGATCAAGTTCATCGGTTGTGATGCCAGGCTTTGCCCTCTCAAGAACTACTTCGAGTGCTTGCGCCGCAATCTTGCTGGCCTTCCTGATCCGGGTGATGGTTTCCTGGTCGTATTTATCGCCACCCTGATGCGGTGCAGGGCCAGGTTTGCCTACGTACTCAGGTCTAGGAATGTGCGCTGGGACTGTCCGCTTAGGGGAGAGTTTCCCAGGGATGAGTTTTCCAGCAATGTCTTTTGGCACCGGGCAAGTCTATTTTTGAATTTGTGTTACTAGGCTCAAACCATGGCGAAAGATGAATATTGGTTTAACACCAAAACTTTGCAGGTGGAAATCGGCAAGCAATCGCTGTCCCTTGAAAGGATCGGGCCCTTTGATTCGCTTGAAGAAGCCAGAAGAGCTCCAGAGATAATCGCAGAACGTGCCAAGCAAATTCGCGACGAAGACGCCGAAGAATGGTCTAGCTGAAGCTCTGATCCTTGGATGGAAACTCACCCGATAAAACCTCTTCGCGGTATTGGGCTGCGGCCTTTGATAGTTCTTGCCTTAGCTCGAGATACTGTTTGGCAAATGAAGGCATCTTTTCACTAAGGCCAGCAAAGTCGGTCCACACCAATATCTGAGCATCGGTTCCGTTACCTGCGCCAATTCCAATGGTTGGGATTTGGAGCGCCTTTGTTATTTCAGTCGCGAGCTCGGCTGGGACCATCTCAAGCACGATGGCAAACGCTCCGGCGGCTTGGATGTCAAGGCACTCCTGCATGATTTTGTCTGCCGATTCGCCTCGTCCTTGAACCTTGAACCCACCTAGTGCGTGAACCGATTGCGGGGTAAAGCCAACATGTCCCATGACCGGAATCCCGGCGTCGACTAGGGCTCGTATTTGCTCGACCCTGGCACCCTCGATTTTCAGAGCCGCAACCCCAGATTGCTTCATGGCTAAAATGCCATTCTCAACAGCTTGGGTCGGCGATATTTCGTAGCTACCAAAGGGCATGTCCAAGACGACTAGGGCATTAGGTGCACTCCTGGTCACAGCTCGGCCAAACACCAGCATCTCGTCTAACGAGATTGGAACGGTTCCATCGTTCGCCAAAACGGTATTGCTAGCAGAATCCCCAACCAGAATCACTTCGATGCCGGCAGCATCGAAGATGCCAGCGGTAAGGGCGTCATAGCTTGTCAAACAAGCAAAGCGTTGCCCCTTTTGCTTTAGAGCGGCAAGGGTCGAGGTTCTTATCTTCATAGCTCACCAAATCTAGTCGTGAGTGGAACCCTTCGGCCACGTCCAAAGGCGATATCGGTTGTCTTGGTTCCAATCGCACCCTGAGATCTCTTCCACTCAGCAGCTCTCACCATCTTGTCGATTCGAGTCACGGTTTCCTTCGGAAAACCAAGCTCAGCAGCCTGTGCGACTGTCTTCTTACCTTCGATCAACAACGCGAGCACGGCGTCTAAAAGTTGGTAGTCAGGTAGTGAGTCCTGGTCGAGTTGTCCAGGTCTTAGTTCTGCGCTGGGCGGTTTTGATATTGAGTTACGAGGTATGACATCAGCGCCGGCCAGTTTGTTGTATAGCTCTGCCAATTTCCAAACATCCGTTTTGTACACGTCTTTGATTGGTGCAAAACCGCCCGCCGCATCGCCGTACATAGTTGAGTATCCGACTGCTACCTCGGACTTGTTGCCGGTGCTAATCAACAGGTGACCCTCTGAATTCGAGATGCCCATGAGGATTACAGCGCGTATTCTCGCCTGGATGTTTTCTTGGGCTAGGTCGCTCAATTGGAGACTGGATTCGAATGCTTTGTGAGCAGTGTCAATCGGAACTGTGCGATGTTCGATGCCAAGGTTTTGTGCAAGCTGCACTGCGTCTGACAGTGAGTGCTCTGAAGAATAGCGCGAAGGCAATAAAACCCCTGTGACATTCTCTGCCCCAACTGCCTCTTTCGCTATTGCAGCGCAGAGCGCGGAGTCGATTCCACCGCTTAGACCCAAAACGATCTTTTTCTGCCCGGTTTTGCGGACATAATCGCGAAGTCCGATTACTAAAACATCAAAGAGCTTCTCCAGCTCATCCTTCGATGCAGCCATGTGGGGTGGGATAACCAATCCGGGATTGCTGTCCGCGGATGCAATCTCAGTTCCGCTGGAATCCAGCAAGAAGCTGCCGCCATCGAAAACCAGCTCATCTTGGCCACCAGCTAAGTTCACGTATGCCACGTTCAGGCCGGAGGCAAACTTCCTCGCTACTTGACGCCTCAGAGAATCTTTGCCTCTGGTGTAGGGGGAGCCATTCGGCACCAGAAGATACTCAACTCCTGCGGATTTCAGGGAATCTGTCCGTCTGGAGTCGGTCTCCCAAATGTCTTCACAGATTGCGATTGCACACTTGGTTTCATCAACTTCAAAAATCAGCTCACCGTCACCTGGAATGAAGTTTCTCCAGTCATCAAAAACGTCATAGTTCGGAAGCCTCTGCTTGTCGTAGCGGCCTAGAACGACTCCAGCTCGAAATACTGTCGCGCTGTTATGGGCGATTGCATCGGAAGATTGAAGTTTTGACTTTGAGGTTTGAGCAAGCGATGCGTGACCAAGCACAATCGTCAGTCCCGGGCAACTCTTGGATTCCTGGACTATTTCAGCCAGTTTGGCTTCACCGCTGGCGATGACGTCTTTTCGATAACTTAGATCACCCAGCGGATAGCCGTTTAGCGCGAGTTCCCCAAAAACCAATACTTGAACGCCAGCTCGGTGAGCTTGGTGCATAAGTTGCACGATCTCAATCGCGTTGTTTTGGTAGTCACCGACTACCGGGTTAGTCTGCGCTAAACCCACTTTTATTTCTGGCACAACCACTAGCCTATTAGCTAGTAGCGGGAGGCTAAATGGACAAGCAACAAGAGTTCGTACTTCGCACGATTGAAGAGCGTGGCGTGAAGTTCATTCGTCTATGGTTTACGGACGTCGCCGGAACCCTGAAGTCAGTTGCAGTAGCGCCTGCGGAGATCGAGGGCGCCTTCGCAGAGGGCATCGGCTTCGATGGTTCTGCAATTGAAGGATTAGCCAGAACTAGCGAAGCGGACATGCTCGCTATGCCAGATCCGTCGACTTTTCAGATTCTTCCTTGGCGTGGAACCGTTGACCCCGCAGCTCGCATGTTTTGCGACGTCGCTACTCCAGACGGTAAGCCCGCTGCAGCCGACCCGAGAAACGTGCTGCGCAGGGCGCTGGACAAGGCCGCCAAGATGGGCTTTAGCTTTTACGTTCACCCTGAAATCGAGTTCTACCTCCTGAAGAGTCCAGAGCTTGGCGAGAATGGCCAGCCAGTTCCTGTGGACAATGCCGGCTACTTTGACAATGTTCCTGGTGGAACGGCCCACGACTTCCGCCGTCGCGCTGTAACAATGTTGGAGCAACTCGGAATCTCGGTCGAGTTCAGCCACCACGAAGGTGGCCCTGGCCAGAACGAGATCGATCTTCGCTACGCAGATGCACTTTCCATGGCGGATAACATCATGACCTTCCGAACCGTTGTGAAGGAAGTGGCGATCGAGCAGGGCGTCTATGCCACTTTCATGCCAAAGCCATTCACGAATCACCCTGGCAGCGGTATGCACACCCACTTCTCGCTATTCGAGGGTGACCGCAATGCATTCTTCGACCCTGCTGCGAAATATCACCTCAGCAATGTCGCCAGACAATTCATCGCGGGTATCCTGCGTCACGCGCCAGAGCTAACTTTGGTAACCAATCAATACGTGAATAGCTACAAGCGACTTTGGGGTGGCGGTGAGGCGCCGAGCTACGTCAGCTGGGGCCACAATAACCGTTCAGCACTGATTCGCGTGCCGCTACACAAGCCTGAAAAGAGCCAGAGCACAAGAATTGAATACCGTGCAATGGATTCAGCCGCAAACCCTTATCTTGCCTACGCCTTGCTGCTTTCCGCGGGTCTGAAGGGCATCGAGGAGGGCTATGAGCTTGCGGCCGAAACTGAAGATGACGTTTGGTCGCTCAGTGACATGGAACGCCGCGCCATGGGGATCGAGCCACTGCCTCAGTCGCTGGATCACGCGATTCGCAAGCTCGAGTCATCTGAACTTGCCGCGGAGGTTCTTGGTGAGTCTGTCTTCAGTTATGTGCTTGCCAACAAGCGCAACGAGTGGGCACAATATCGTTCCCAGGTAACCCTCTTCGAACTAGAGCAGAACCTCCGCACGCTCTAGATGGCAGACTCCAGGAGCTCTTCACTGAGCGAATTGGCTCGATTGGGTTTCGAGGCGCTCAGTGAAACCGTTCCCAAGCTCGAGCAGCTGGTATCGCTGGTTGGCGATCGTGGTCATGCTGCCTTAGCTGCGATCTCTGCGAGCCCTTCTCCTGATCGTGCGCTAGATGCTCTTATCCGGCTTGCGGAAATAGACTCAAAAGGCACCTCCAAACTTCTTTCCAAGCACGAAAATGCGGAACGGTTGTGCCGCGTTCTGGCTGCCAGCAATGGCCTGGTGGACTTTGTTCTTAGGCACCCCAACTGCCTGGAGTTATTTGCTAAACCGTCCAAATTGCCAAGCGCACCTGAGCTTTCTGAGCTGGACGACTCTTCGCAAGATGCGCTAAAAGTTTCCTATCTGACTCAACTTCTGAGAATTGCAGACTTTGACTTAGGTCACTCCGACTACAGACTGCCGGTGCAGCAGGTTACTGCTGCACTCAGCGATCTTGCTGCTGGCGCACTAAGCGCAGCGCTGAAGCTTGCACGCAGAGAACTAATTGCTGAAGGCAGACACCCCGCAGCAGCTGTCGAGAGTTGCTCGCTGGCTATTATCGCGATGGGGAAGTGTGGTGCCCGAGAGCTGAATTATGTTTCAGATGTCGATGTCATTTATGTGGTTGACGGTGACGGTGAGAATGTCATCGACATAGGCACAAAACTCGCCACTCGGCTCGCGAGAATCATTTCAGAGCCGAGCATGGAACCTGGACTTTGGCAGGTAGATCCAAACCTAAGGCCTGAGGGAAAGTCAGGGGCGCTTGTAAGGAGATTGGATGCTCACCTCAGCTACTACGAAAAGTGGGCAGAGGATTGGGAATTCCAGGCACTGCTCAAGGCTAGGTTCGTAGCTGGTGACCCGGAACTCGGTAGAGCCTATGAGGCGGCCATAAAGCCATTGGTTTGGACTCGATCAAACCGGGCAGCGATAGTTGAAAACGCAAGGAATATGCGACGACGGGTGCTCGATCTGATTCCGGCAAGCGAACGCGAACGCGAAATTAAGCTTGGCCGTGGCGGCCTCAGAGATGTGGAGTTCACTGCCCAACTGTTGCAACTGGTGCACGGCGTAACGGATGAGAGTGTTCGCGTTCCGGACACGCTCTCTGCGGTCAGCGCTCTTTGCGATGCGGGTCTTATTGGCCGAGCGGATGCCGATGCATTTAGATCGCACTATCAAACGCTCAGGGCAATCGAGCATCGCGTTCAATTGTCGAAGCTTCGCCGAGACCACTTGATTCCAATCGACGAGTCCGAACTTAGAAGGGTCGCTCGGGGTCTGAAGCTCAGTGCTGTTGAGCTAACCGAGCTTTGGAACAGGGTGCGCTCTGAAGTCGCAGCTTTACACGACAGCGTCTTTTATCGACCACTACTTACCGCAATGGCAAGCCTTACACCGGGTGAAGTGAGGCTATCCGATGATGAAGTTATTGATCGACTCAGTGCCCTTGGATTCAAGGACCCCAAGGGAGCAGTTGCTCACATCTCGGCACTTACTTCAGGCGTTTCAAGGCGAGCAGTCATTCAAAGGACTTTGCTTCCAGTATTGCTTCGCTGGATGGCGGAAGGCATAGACCCAGACCGTGCTCTGATTTCGTTTAGGCGTTTGAGCGAGACACTGGGGGAGACTCATTGGTTCTTGCGGATGTTACGCGACGCCTCCGGGGCTGCAGAGCGGTTGATGCGGGTCCTTTCCTCCTCAGCCTTCATTGCCCGCCTCCTGGAGCATATTCCGGACTCTTCCGTTTGGTTCAGCGATGAAAGTTCGCTTACGCCGCTGAGCAGGGAAGTTGTTCTCGCTGAAATGTCAGCGATTCTCGATCGTTCTGAAGATGTAGATCAGAGCGCGGAGGCAATCAGGCAAGTAAGAAGGCGAGAAGTACTTCGAATTGCCAGTTCCGCGGTCTTGGGCGCTACCAGCATGGCCGAGATCGCTGAGGGCCTGACTTCAGTTACAGACGCCTATGTGACAACCATGGTCGAACTGGCTAAATCCTCACAGTTCTCAACTCTTGATTTTGGTGTCGTTGCGATGGGTCGCTGGGGAGGGAAGGAGCTGGGATTCGGATCGGATGCTGATGCAATGCTGGTCTATCGTTCAGATTCGCTTACAGCCCAGGCAGAAGCTGAGAAACTTGCTCAGCAATTACAGGCTCTTGCCAAGGATTCACTGCTCGAATTTGAACTCGATTTAGATTTGCGACCTGAAGGAAAAAACGGGCCAAGAATTAGATCAATTGCTGGGTACTCCGGCTACTACGAACGCTGGGCTGAATCCTGGGAGTTTCAGGCGTTGCTCAGGGCGAGAGTAGTAGTGGGCTCACAAGAGCTAGTTGATGAGTTCACCGCCTTAGTGAACAAGTATCGCTATCCGGTGGAACTTCCCAAGCAAAGCCTCATCGAGATTCGCCGCATCAAGGCCAGGGTGGAGGCGGAGCGCCTTCCTCAGGGAGCCAATCCCGCCAGGCACCTAAAACTTGGGCGAGGTTCAATCTCAGACGTTGAGTGGTTAGTGCAGCTACTACAGCTGCAGCACGCCCACCACAATCCGCAATTGCAATCCACCTCGACCTCAAGCACTTTGGAGGCGCTCAAAACATTAGGCATCCTGCCTGAGCAAGATGCTGATCGTTTAGCGGCTGGATGGCTAATTGCTTCCAGATGTCGAAGTGCTGAAGTTCTCGCGAGCGACAAGCGCACTGATCAGCTCCCATCGGATTTGAGGCAATTAGAGGCTATGGCACGAATTCTGGAGTATCAGCCGGGCGAGTCTCAACTACTTGAGGAGACCTATCTTTCGATCACTCGAAAGGCTCGCGTTAGTTTCGAAAAACACTTCGCTTAAACGAAAACAGGCGGACCAAAAGGCCCGCCTGTAATCGAATTGGCTATTAGACGCCGTAGTACAGCTCGAACTCGTAAGGGTGAGGGCGCTGAGCCAGCGGCTTTAGCTCCTTCTCACGCTTGTAGTCGATCCAGGTCTCAATCAGGTCGTCGGTGAAGACGTTGCCCTGCTTGAGGTACTCGTTGTCCTGCTCAAGTGCGTCGAGAACGCCTCCCAGCGAGCCAGGAACCTGAGGAATTGCCTTAGCCTCCTCTGGTGGCAGCTCGTAGAGGTCCTTGTCTACTGGAGCGTGAGGCTCAATGCGGTTCTTGATACCGTCAAGACCTGCCATCAGCATTGCTGCGAAAGCTAGGTATGGGTTACCAGAAGCGTCTGGAGCGCGGAACTCGATGCGCTTAGCCTTTGGGTTGGATCCAGTCATTGGGATACGGATTGCTGCCGAGCGGTTACCAGCCGAGTAAACCAAGTTCACTGGTGCCTCGAAGCCTGGAACTAGGCGGTGGTAGGAGTTCACGGTTGGGTTGGTGAACGCCAGCAGGCGTGGTGCGTGCTTTAGTAGACCGCCGATGTACCAACGAGCTAGGTCGGATAGACCGCCGTAGCCAGACTCGTCATAGAACAGCGGCTTGCCGCTGATGAGCATGGCAGTCTGTCTTTCGTTGAAGCCGACTTTAAGGCAGAACTTCTCCATGTGCACCAGTTCTTGGAACAGCGGAAACCATGTTTGTGCTTTTGAAATGATGGATTTCAA
>CAZZHB010000018.1:0-15339 GCA_964653615.1 uncultured Aquiluna sp. | reverse complement strand
TGCGGAGTGAAGAAACCCGAGACTGCAACAAAAGAGCCAAAGTTAAAGAACCAGTAGGCAATCGCGTTCAATCTTGGAAATGCAACATCCGGAGCACCAATCTGAACTGGCATAAGAACGTTTGCGAAACCAGCAAACAGCGGAGTTGCAAACATCAACAGCATGATGGTTCCGTGCATTGTGAACAGCTGGTTGTATTGCTCTTTGGTCTGAACAATGTCAAGACCAGGTGCTGCAAGCTGAGCGCGAATGATCAACGCCATGATTCCGCCGATGATGAAATAGGCGAACGAAGTGATGAAGTACAGGTAGCCGATTTTTTTGTGGTCGGTGGTGGTTAGCCAGTCAACCAAAATCTGACCCTTCGAACGCTTTGGTGTGAAGGAGGTTGGGTTAGTCAGTGGAGGAGTTAGTGTGGTTGCCATTTGCCTTATCCCCTTACCTCTGGGTTACCGCCAGGAAGGTTTTGGTTTCTGTCGTACTCGTTTGAAAGCTGGCCAACATTACCTTTGGCTGCAAGCTCAGCGATTTGCGCTGCGTATTCCTCTTCGGAGACCACCTTGACCTGGAAGAGCATCATCGAGTGGTACTCGCCACAAAGTTCGGCACACTTACCTGCGTAGGTGCCCTCCTTGGTCGGAGTGAAATACATGTGGTTGGTAAAGCCAGGGAACATGTCCTTCTTGTAGAGGAAGTCGATGACCCAGAAGGAGTGAATAACATCGCGAGAACTTAGGTCGATCTTGACCGTCTTGTTCACTGGCAAGTACAGAGTTGGCAGAGTTTCTGAGATGTTCTGCTCGGCTCCAGTGAACTGTGCCTGAATTCCTGAGTCGTATACGTTCTCGTTTACGTAGTTAAAGTCCCAGCTCCACTGCTTACCGATTACCTCAATGGTAACGTCTGGATTCTCATTCTTGGCCTCGATCGCCTGCATATCGCGAGCGGTAAATGCGAAAAAGCCAATCACCAAAATCAAAGGAATCACGGTGAACAGGGTCTCAATTGGCATGTTGTAGCGAAGCTGCATTGGCAGACCAGTCTCGCCCTTGCGACGACGGTAGACAATCAAAGCCCAAGCCATAAGTCCCCAAGAAACCAATCCAACGGCCAAAAGCACGATCCAAGACGTGGTCCAAAGACCAATAATTCGGTCGGTGTGGTTGGTTACGCCGGAGGCATCTGGAAGGAAACCGCGCTGGGCTTCTGGGGAACAGCCTGTCAGTAGCAAAATGCTTGCTAGCGAAGTCGCTGCCAGGGCTAATCCACGACGATTCTTACTCAATGAGACATCCTTTTACACTGCAGTAGTCCCCCAAGTCTATCCCGACTCAGGGTCCAAGAAGCCTTGTTTTAGGCGTTTTAGCTAAAAGAATCTCCACAAGCGCAGCTGCCAGCTGCGTTCGGGTTGTCGATTGTGAAGCCTTGTTTTTGGATTGTGTCCTCAAAATCAATTGAAGCGCCGTCAAGATAGGGAACACTCATCTGATCCACAACAACTTCGACACCGTCAAAACCGACTACGGCATCAACTTCATCAAGCTGTTCGTCAAAAAACAACTGGTAGATCAAACCTGAGCAGCCACCTGGCTCTACTGCCACGCGCAGACGCAGGTCATCACGGCCCTCGGCCGCTAAGAGCGCCTTAACCTTCGACACAGCGGTGTCGGTCAGTTTTACTCCGTGAGCTAGAACTTCGGTCATTTTGCCTCCAATTTGCTTTTAGTTTAACTAATCTCTGGAAAGTTGATTCCCGTGCAGCAATAGCAGCGCTTCGGCCGTCATTGCCCGCTTAAGGGTTGGTAAGTGCTGGGATTCGTTTGGTGAATGAGCTCGAGAGTCAGGCTCCTCTACGCCGGTAACCATGATCTCGGCCGCTGGGAACAGAGCTGCAAAGGTCGAGATAAATGGGATTGAGCCACCGATACCGATGTTCACTGATTCTTGCGGCCAGGCTGCGGAGAATGCTTCGTGAGCCAAGGTTGATCCCCAACCAGCTTTAGCAAGGTAACCCGGGCCCTTCTCAATCGCACCAAACTCAACATGAGCTCCGAAAGGTGCGTGGCTAGTTAGATGCTGTTGCAGCAACTTGAGAGCCTCCGCGGGGTCCTGATCGGGCGCAATGCGAAGCGAAACCTTAGCGCTGATGGCGGGTTGAGCCGTATTGGAGGAAAGCGCCACCGTAGGGGCATCAATGCCGATAATTGTGACCGCCGGTTCGCCCCAAGTCTGTTGAACTAAAGGCTTGGTGCCCATCGGCTTCACGCCATCCAAAAGACCGGCTAGCTGCGCAAATTCCGCCTGGCTCAGCGGGAGGTCGTCACATTTGGTTGAGCTAAGTCCCGCGATGGCAACATCACCTTCGGCCGTGGTTAGCGAAGCCAGCAGCTTAACCATCGCTGTCATTGCGTCTGGCAGCGGTCCACCGAACATGCCCGAGTGAACTGCGTGATCAAGGGTTCGGACGGTAAATACCTGGGAGACCACTCCCCTAAGGCTCGTGGTCAATGCTGGGATTTCCGTTGACCAGTTTGCGCTGTCCGCCACAATGATCAGGTCTGCGGCAAGGTCTTCGCGGTTTTCCGCCAAGAAGTTTTCAAAAGACTCAGAGCCGGCTTCCTCTTCACCTTCAATAAAGATGGAGACACCCAATTCCACGTCTTGAGCCAGGGCTTGCAGGGCACGAATGGCGTAAAGGTGAGTGATGATTCCACTCTTGTCATCAGAGACCCCCCTACCAAACAGGCGATCGCCCTTTAGGGTGGCGGTGAAGGGATCGGTCTCCCAAAGAGCTGAATCACCCGGGGGCTGAACATCGTGGTGAGCGTAGAGGAGAACATGTGGACGATTTGGCTTACCGGCGCGTCGTGCCACAACCGCCGGCGACCCCATGTGGCCGTCTGGTTTCGGGGCTCTTCTGATCTCTACCCAATCAAAAAACTCAAGCTCCTTGAAGTAGTCCGCCACTAATTGAGCGGAGAGTTCAAGGTTGTTTGCGTCAAACGCTTCCCAAGCAATTCCTGGGATCTTGACCATTTCCCCCAGCTGTCCAACGGCCTTTGGGAAAGAGTCATTCATAAACTGTTCGACTGGTTGGACCAGTGACTTATCTAATGGTTCGGAAGCAAATGCCATGACGCTAATCTAGTGGCATATCTTGAAAGGCGATGATGAGCGAAAACCGTACTCCGGGAGCAAAAAAGGGTCAGCCCACCCCGTCCAGAAAAGAACGGGAGCAGGCCAGGATCCGCCCGCTGGTTGGAGATCGAAGCAAAGAAGCAAAACAGGCTGAGCGCAACCGCCTGCGCGAAGAGCGCATCAAGGCCCGTGAGGGCATGATGGCCGGCGATGAGCGCTACCTGACCCTGCGTGACCGTGGGCCTCAGCGCAAGTATGCCCGTGACTTGGTTGATGCTCGCTTCACCGCTGGCGAAATGGTGCTACCGGGATTGTTCATCGTGGTGCTTGCAACCTTTATCGACTCCTACACCGTTCAATTGGTAACGCTTTTCGCGATGTGGGGGCTTTTTGGAATTGTCGCCATTGACGCATGGTTTGTTTCCCGGATGGTGAAAAAGCGTGTCGCGGCCAAATTCGGTGCCGATCGTCTAGAGGGCGGCCTGGGCTGGTATGGAGCAATGCGTTCGATTCAAATGCGTGCACTGAGAATTCCAAAGCCTCAGGTCGCACGCTTCACCAAACTCGACAAGTAAACAACTCAAAGGAGTTCGAAATGCAGCACCGTTACCTAGGAAACTCAGGCCTCAAGGTCTCCGAAATCATCTACGGAAACTGGCTAACCCACGCATCACAGGTAGCGGATGAGCAAGCAATCAGCACCGTCAAGGCAGCCCTAGATGGTGGCGTAACCACCTTTGACACTGCTGACGTTTACGCGAACCAAGCTGCTGAGACCGTGCTAGGAAACGCGCTGAAGGGTCAGCGTCGCGAGGGCCTCGAGATCCTCACCAAGGTCTACTGGCCAGTAGCCGCCAAAGGCCCTAATGACACTGGCCTAAGCCGCAAACACATCATGGAGTCGATCAATGGCTCCCTGAAGCGACTGCAGACCGACTATGTCGACCTCTATCAAGCTCACCGCTTTGACTACGAGACGCCGCTGGAAGAAACCATGCAGGCCTTCGGGGATCTGGTCCGAATGGGCAAAGTGCTCTATGTGGGAGTCTCCGAGTGGAATGCCCAGCAGATTAGGGACGGGCAGAAGCTGGCCAAAGAATTGGGCTTTAAGTTGATTTCCAACCAGCCGCAGTACTCGATGCTGTGGCGAGTCATTGAGGAACAGGTCATTCCAACCTCAGAAGAATTGGGCCTGAGCCAGATTGTTTGGTCGCCGATGGCACAGGGTGTTCTGACCGGCAAATATCTGCCCGGTCAACCCGCTCCTGAAGGATCTAGAGCCGCAGATAAAGACCTGGCTGGAATCATTGAGAAGTTCATGTCTGAGACCACTCTGACCAGAGTGCAGGGCCTGAAGCCACTGGCCGAAGAGCTAGGAATCACCATGGCTCAATTTGCAATTGCTTGGGTTCTGCAGAACAAGAACGTGGCTGCTGCCATCGTGGGTGCGTCAAAGCCGGAGCAAATCACCTCGAACCTGGCAGCTTCCGGAGTTGTAATTCCAGCTGAGATTATGGCCAAGGTGGACCAGGTGCTTGGAGATGTCATCGAACGCGACCCTGCCAAGACCAAGAGCCCAGAGGGCCGTCTTTGCTAGCTGGCTAGGGCCTTAGCCAATCGCTTGGGCCAAAGTGGACCTTGGTAAATCAGTCCGGTGTATACCTGCACGAGATCTGCCCCAAGGTGAATTCGCTCCACCGCCTGCACAACTGAGCTCACTCCACCCACGGAAATCACGACAGAGTTTTTTGGAAGCTCTCGACGAGCTATTTTCAGCATTTCGATTGAACGCGCTGCCAACACGGGGCCGCTGAGGCCCCCTGCCTCCTGAAGCACCGCTGAATTGCCAACACCCTGGCGTCTGGTGGTGGTGTTTGTCATAATCACGCCGGTGAGGCGTAAGTCGACAACCAGTTTCAAAACCTCTAGGAAATCGTCATCTGCCAAATCGGGCGAAACCTTGACTAGCACTGGTTTGCCACCACACTCATCCAGCACCGCCTGCAAGATTGGCCGCAGCGATTCGACTTGCTGAAGGTCCCTAAGCCCAGGGGTGTTTGGAGAAGAGACATTGACCGCCAGATAATCGGCCACCTCTGCCACAAGCTTCGTTGTAGCTCGATAGTCCTCGGCGGCATCTTTCGCCTCAACGATTCGGCTCTTGCCGATGTTTACCCCAATCACGGGCAAATTCTTGTTCTCGCGACGCAATTTGGCCAAGCGCGCGGAGATGACAGCCGCACCGTCGTTATTGAACCCCATGCGATTGATCAGGGCATCGTATTCGGGAATTCGGAAAGAACGAGGCTTTGGATTTCCTGGCTGGGCGTGAAAAGTTACCGTTCCAACCTCAACATGTCCAAATCCAAGCGCGTGAAGTGGCTTTACCAATCGAGCATTCTTATCAAAACCGGCGCCTAAGCCAATCCGATTCTCAAACTTGAGCCCCATCACCTCGATTGGTCTGGCGCGCTTTCTGGCACGCAAGATGCCAAATTTCGACGCCAGTTGCAGGCCGGTGTCGACAATTTTGTGCGAAGTCTCAGCATCCAGCGGCTTGAAAAACAGATTGAAGAACAACCGATACAAGAGTTAGCTCCCTCGCAGCTCAGAAATAGCCTGCTCGAAATCTGCTAGCGAGTCCCATGCTTGGTAGACCGATGCAAAGCGCATAAACGCCACGTGATCGAGAAGACGCAGAGGTTCAAGAATTGCCAAACCGATATCCTGCGCTTCGATTGTCGCGGCTCCCGAGGAGCGCAAGGTTTCTTCGACCTGCTGGGCCAACAGTGCCAGATCAGCGTCAGTGACTGGACGACCCTGGCAAGCTTTGCGAACACCGGAAACAATTTTGTCTCGGGAAAACGGTTCAGTTACTCCGCTGCGCTTGGTCACCATGAGTGAAGCAGTCTCTAAGGTTGTAAATCGCTTTTGGCATTCTGGGCATTGCCTTCTGCGACGAATCGCAGAACCATCGTCTGAAGTCCTCGAGTCAATAACGCGGGAATCCGCGTGCCTACAAAATGGACAAAACACTAATTACCTCCGTTGAATCTAATCTTCGCAGCATCACCGTGGGCACTTAATCCCTCTGCGATTGCAAAGGTGTCGAGTTGGTCGGCAACCGACTCAAGAGCTGCCTTCGAGTAGTTGATGATCTGCTGCGGGCGCAAGAAGGTGTGCACTCCAAGTCCTGGCCCAAACTTTGCCTGCTCCCCCGTTGGCAGAACATGGTTGCTGCCGGCAAGGTAATCGCCAAGACTCACCGGTGAATTTTCGCCTAGGAAAATAGCGCCAGCGTTGGTCAATCTTGGCAATAACGCATCGGGCTCACGAACGTGGATTTCAAGGTGTTCGGTCGCATACTCATTGCTCACCGCTACCGCGGTCTCTAGATCGGGCACCAATACCAGTGCTGACTGAATGCCGGAGAGTGAGGCCTTCACCCGCTCAATATTCTCGGTTCCGGCCACCTGCCGATCGAGCTCGGTCAGCACCTTTGAGATTAATTCGGCGCTGTCGGTAACCAGCACGGCAGCTGCATTTTCATCGTGTTCGGCCTGGGAAACAAGATCTGCCGCAATAAACGCGGGGTTTGCGTTTGAGTCTGCGATTATCAAGATTTCGGTTGGACCAGCCTCCGAATCTATGCCGATCAAGCCGCGCAGGGCTCGTTTTGCAGCAGCTACATAAATGTTTCCGGGACCTGTGACCATACGAACCGGAGCCAGGTCAATTTCTTTTATGCCGTAGGTAAAAGCAGCAACGGCTGCTGCGCCGCCAATTGCGTAAACCTCGCTAACTCCAAGAAGGGCAGCTGTCGCCAAGATGGCGGGGTGCGGCAGACCATCGAATTCTTTTTGTGGCGGGGATGCTATTGCAATGCGGGGAACACCAGCAGCCTGAGCCGCAACTGCATTCATAACCACACTGGAGGGGTACACAGCCTTGCCACCGGGAACGTAAAGCCCAACTGAATCGACCGGAAGGTAACGCTGACTGATAATCGCACCCTGAGCCAGTTCAACTTCGAAGTCTTTTGGAACACCAGCCTGGGAGACTTTGCGAACTCGTTCAATTGCGGTCTCGATCGATGCCCGCAATTTCGGGTCTAAATCCAGCAGGGCCTTAGCCAGCTGATCTGGGGAGACTCGAATTTGGGCTGGCCTGACTCCGTCAAAACGTTCTGCTTGATCCAATACCGCTGCCAACGAGCCATCTTTGACGGCTTCAATCAGTGGAATTACGGTCTCAAGAGCCTTTTCTATGCTCACCGATGCCCTGGGCAGTGCAGTGCGAATTTGATCCTGAGTAATAGGACCTGATATCTCAACGACGCGCACTTTACCTCTGGTTTTCTGCGGAGAAGTAATGCCCTAACCTTATCGGGAGATGACTACTGAATCCCTGAAATTCCCCATGATTGGCTCAGATGCCCTGAAGAGCACATTTCGCATGCATGCCTCAGGAGTCGCCATCATCACCTCGCACGATGACGAAGGTAATCCAATTGGATTCACCGCGACCTCTGTCACCTCGCTGGGCTCTAATCCCCCACTGGTGTCATTCAACATTGCTCGAGGTTCATCCAGCTACCCTCAGTTGATCATTGGCCGTGAGGTGGCACTGCACGCTCTGTCCGCCAGCAATCTATCGCTTGCACAAAGAATGGCTGGCCCAAAAGAGAATCGCTTTACCTCGGGCGAGTTCCAATACGCGGGCAAGGTGCCTGTGTTCCCAGCCGCCTCCTCGATCTTGATTGGCAAGGTCAGAGAGCGCTTTGAGGTGGCCGCGAACGCTGTTGTGATTTTGGATATCCTTCATGGAACCGAGCCACTGGAGCAGGAAAGGCCATTGCTTTATTACCAGCGCGGCTACCTCACTGCCACCGAGAGGCTGGCTGAGAACAGCTAGTTGACCGCGTCTTGGCCCAAAAGTGCCTTGATTTCCCCAAACAGGTCATGTCCGACCGCAATTCTTTGCGGCAGCAAAAAGTGCTTTGACTCTCCGCCATTTTGCATCTTGAGTTGCACTTCTACTGGCCCGGGGTGAGAAGAAAGAATTCCGGCAAGTTTTTGCAGGTTGGTCTTTGTGGCAAGCGCCTCTTTCACCGTAATGACGAGCACGCCACCCTGTTCGCGCCCAGCCTCCAGCACATCAATTGAGTATGCCGAGAGCATGATTTCTTCGTCGCGCCTTTGGACTCGACCTCGAATTGAAACGGTCTGATCCGCTTTTAGAAGCTCGCGATTTTCTAGATAGGTCTTACCCATAAACATGATGGAAATCTCGCCGGAGAAGTCTTCTAGCACCACCTGCCCGTAGGGGTTACCCGATGCCCTAGCCACTTTGTGCTGAACCTGGGTAATCAAGCCAGCCAAAGTGACTGACTCGCCATCCTTGATCTCACTTTCCTTCAGGGCGATTGTTCCCATGTCAGAATGCCGCATCAACAAGGCTTCCTGCCCAGCCAGTGGGTGATCTGAGACATAAAGACCGAGCATCTCGCGCTCATGAGCCAACAGGTCGCGCTTGGTCCACTCTGGCAAATTAGGAACCGGGACCATGGCAGGGTCCTCGTCAAACATGCCACCAAAAAGATCAACCTGACCGCTAGCGGCTTGCTTCTTAAGCACCGCCGATGCATCGATTGCTTCCTCGTGAACGGCAATTAAGGACCTTCGAGTGTGACCAAGCGAATCAAAAGCTCCGGCTTTAATCAGTGACTCTACGCAGCGCTTGGTGGCAGCTTGCGCGGCGACTCGAGTGAGGTAATCCTGGAACGAATCAAATGGTGCTTCGGAGCGCGCCTCAACAATGGCGTCAACCACGTTCTTGCCCACGTTTCGAATCGCGTTCAAACCGAAGCGAATATCGTCCCCGACCGCAGCGAATCCACTGATGGATTGGTTGATGTCCGGTGGTAAGACTCGAATGCCCATTCTGCGACACTCGTTTAGGTAAACGGCGAGCTTGTCCTTAGAGTCACCAACGGAAGTCAGAAGTGCCGCCATGTATTCGGCTGGGTAGTTGGCCTTCAGGTAACCAGTCCAGTAGCTAAGCACGCCGTAACCGGCGGAGTGCGCTTTGTTGAAGGCGTAGTCGGCAAATGGCAGCAGGGTGTCCCAAAGTGCCTTTATGGCACCGTCCGAGAAGCCATTCGTCTTCATTCCAGATCTAAAGACTTCGAGCTGTTTATCCAGTTCCTCGGGCTTTTTCTTACCCATAGCACGGCGCAACAGGTCTGCTTGTCCAAGTGAGTAGCCGGCAACTTTCTGAGCTGCAGCCATCACCTGCTCCTGATACACAATCAAGCCGTAGGTCGGATCGAGAATCTCACTAAGCGGTTCGGTTAGCTCGGGGTGCACGCCCTCAGACTGCTGGAGTCCATTTTTACGCTGGGCGTAGTTAATATGCGAATTCATACCCATCGGACCCGGACGGTAAAGCGCAATTACAGCGGAAATGTGCTCAAACTCAGTTGGCTTTAGTAGACGGAGCAGTTGGCGCATCGAGTCACCATCGAGCTGGAAGACGCCCAAAGTGTCACCCCTGGAAAGAAGCTCGTAAGTCTTCTGATCAGCATTGAGATCTAAGTCCTCAAGCACCACCGTCTCACCGCGGTTTAGTTTGATGTTGAACAGCGCATCATCTAGGACTGTGAGGTTTCTAAGCCCCAGGAAGTCCATCTTCAAAAGCCCAAGCGATTCACAAGGTGGCTGGTCAAACTGTGTGATTATGGCGCCATCCTCTTCGCGCTTCATAATCGGAATGACATCCATCAATGGCTCTGCGGACATGATGACACCCGCGGCGTGAACGCCCCACTGGCGTTTGAGTCCCTCGAGGCCTTGGGCCAGGTCGAATACCTTTTGGCTGTCTTCGTCCGTGTCGAGAATCTCCCTGAACTCCGCGGCCTCGGAGTAACGTTCGGCGGCTGGATCCACCAGTTCGTTCAGGGAAACATCGCGCCCGAGCACCATAGGTGGCATGGCCTTAGTTAGCTTCTCGCCTACCGAGTAAGGCATAGCAAGGACTCTTGCGGCGTCCTTTAGGGCCTGCTTGGCCTTAATGGTTCCAAAGGTCACAATCTGCGCAACTCGGTCATCACCATATTTTTCAGTGACATAGCGAATAACTTCCGGGCGTCTGCGATCGTCAAAGTCAACATCGATATCTGGCATTGATAAACGCTCTGGATTCAAAAAGCGCTCAAAGATCAAATCGTGAGCCAGCGGATCCAGCTCGGTTATGCCTAGCGCGAAGGCGACCAAAGATCCAGCTGCAGAACCACGCCCAGGTCCAACTCGAATGCCCTGCTGTCTCGCCCAAGCGATGAAGTCGGAGACCACCAAGAAATAGCCCGGGAAGCCCATGTTTCGGATGACATCGATCTCGTATGCAGCCTGCTGCTTGTGCTTATCCGAATATCCATTTGGGAAGCGGCGATCCATGCCGCGCCAAACTTCTTTCTCGAACCAGCCGCTCTCGGTCTCACCCTCTGGCACTGGGAATCGCGGCATCAGGTCGCGTTTTTCAAAACTGACCTCGCAGCGCTCCGCGATCAATAGCGTGTTGTCACAAGCTTCCGGAACCTCTTTGAAGATCTCCCGCATTTGGCTGGCGGACTTTAGGAAATACTCCTGAGATTCAAACTTGAAGCGGTTCTCGTCATACAGGTTCGAACCAACCTGCACGCAAAGCAGTGCATCATGTGCGTGGGCATCTTCTGGCTCGGTGTAATGCAGGTCGTTGGTGGCCACCAAAGGCAGATTTAGGTCCTTGGCCAACCTAAGCAAATCCTCACGAACTCGCTTTTCAATATCAAGCGAGTGATCCATTAGCTCAACGAAGAAGTTTCCCTCTCCAAAGATGTCCCTGAACTCGGCTGCAGCCTCGAGGGCTTCTTTGTATTGACCTAAGCGGATGCGGGTCTGCACTTCCCCACCGGGACAGCCGGTGGTGGCAATCAAGCCCTTGCCGTACTTCAGCAGCAGTTCACGGTCCATGCGGGGCTTGAAGTAATAACCCGAAAGATAGGCCTCGGAGGACAATCTGAAGAGGTTTTGCATCGAGGCGTTGTCGGTTGCCCACATCGTCATGTGTGAGTAGGCACCACCACCAGAAACGTCGTCGTCACCGCCACTGCCCCAACGCACCTTGGATTTTTCGCGGCGACTGCCAGGTGCTAGGTATGCCTCAATGCCAATAATTGGCTTAATGCCCTGTTGGGTGGCCTGATTCCAAAACTCATAGGCGCCATGGGCATTGCCGTGATCTGTCATCGCAATTGCGGGCATTTCCAATTTGGCCGCCTTAGCAACCAATTGCTTGATGCGAGCCGCTCCGTCGAGCATCGAGTACTCGGTGTGGTTGTGTAAATGCACGAACGAATCGCTCATTTTCACCTCCACTTGTTCAACTACGGGCCATTAGCCTAAAGCCGAAAATCCACATCCCTGAGTCGGTCTAGGGCGAGTTCCAATTCTTGCGGGTATTCGCTTTCAAATTCGACCCAATCGCCAGAAATTGGATGTGCGAATGCAAGTTTGTGTGCGTGCAACCACTGTCTATCAAGCTTCAAAGCAGCTGCCAATTTGGGATCGCTTCCGTAGAGCGGGTCTCCTACCAATGGGTGCCTAAAATGCGCAAAATGAACCCTGATCTGATGGGTCCGACCCGTTTCAAGACCGATCTCCATCAGTGCCGCAGATGGCAACAGCTCCAAAGTTTTGTAGTGAGTAACCGCGTGCTTGCCGTCGGCAGAAATCGTGAATTTGTAATCATGCTTAGTGCTGCGGGCAATTGGAGTATCGATGGTGCCCTGTGCGGGGTCAGGGTGCCCCTGCACCAAAGCGTGATAGGTCTTTTTGACTGAACGGTCCCTAAAAGCCTGCTTGAGAACCGAGTATGCCCGTTCACCCTTGGCCAACACCATTAGTCCGCTGGTGCCGACGTCTAGGCGCTGCACGATGCCCTGGCGCTCTTGTGCTCCAGAAGTCGCTAGCTGGATGCCGCGGGCCAGCAACACGCCCGGCACGCTTGGACCCTCAAAGCCCAGCGAGGGATGCGAAACCACACCTGCAGGTTTATCAATGACGATAATGTGCTCGTCTTGGAATACCACCTTGAGGTCTGCAACATCTTCCGCGATTACTTCGGGCTCAGTTGAGCGTTCAATCAGTTCAACTTCAATGATTTGATCAAGTTCCAGGCGGTCAGATTTTCCAACCAATTTGCCGTTTCGAGTAACAGCGCCTTCGGCCAGCAAATCAGCAGCCTGGTTTCGGCTGATGCCAAGCATCTTTGCCAAAGCGGCGTCAGCCCGCTCGCCAACTAAAGCGTCAGGAACAGGAAGATACTTACTTGGCAACCGTGCCGCCCACTTGATCCCCCATAACCGTCCTGATCATCGCTAATGAGACGCCTATCACCAGGAAAGTGTCGGCCAGATTAAAAATCGGGAAGTTGAATGGAATGGAAATGAAGTCCACAACGTGACCATTTAGGAATCCCGGGGCTCTAGTTAGTCGGTCAACCAAGTTTCCGGCTGCCCCACCAAGAACCAGGGCCGCTATCAGGATCCAGGTGAGATTCTTAGCTTTCGGTCCGAACCAAAGCAGAGCCAGCACCGCAAAAATCGCAATGATTGCTAAAACCCAAGTCTGGCCAACTCCAAGAGAGAAAGCTGCGGCGTCGTTATAAACCAGACGGAATCGCAGAAGTTCTCCGATTACTGGAACTGATGAGCCATCGGAAAGCTGAGCAATCGCGATCTCTTTGGTTAGCTGGTCAATAAAGACTAAGAAAGTGCCTATTCCGAGGAAGAGGAAGGTTCTTGCTTTAGTTCCGCTCACTTGGGGCTTCGACTTCGTCTTCGTCCGAATCTGCTGAAGAGGCTACAACTGCATCCTCTAGCTCATCTTCATCCTCTTCGATTTCCTCGGCGACGTCTGCAGCTACCTCAGTTAGCGCAGCAAATTCAATCTTTGCTGCCGCCTCCAAAGGCTGCTCGAAAGACTCTTCGCGGATCAAGGTGGTCAGTTGAGATTCGATGTATTCGCGCAGGCGACCGCGATAGTCGTGTTCAAACTCGCGTAGTTCATCGATGGTGTTCTCGATAGCCTTGCGGTCTAGCTCTAGCTGACCTAGAACTGCACGGGCCTGAGCTTCGGCGTCGCGAACTAGACGAGCGGCATTTTCCTGGCCATCGCGAATTAGCTGGTCGCGCTTGGTTAGACCTTCGCGAACGTGCTCTTCGTGTAGCTTGCGAGCAAGCTCCAAAAGACTGTGTGAGTTGCTGGCATCGGCGGCACTTGGAACAGAGGCGGCCACTACTGGAGCAACTGGGAAGTCAGCTGCAGACACTACCGCAGTCTCGGCCTGAGCCTTTGCACTCTCTAGCTGCTGGCGCAACTCATCGTTCTCACCAGCTAGTCTGCGAAGCTCTAGAACAACTTCATCCAGGAAGTCATCGACTTCATCCTGGTCATAGCCCTCGCGGAACTTAACGATGGTAAATCTCTTGTTTACAACTTCTTCGGGCGTCAGCGCCATTGTTGCACCTTCCTGATACAGCGCAAAAGCGCTTCGACTATGTTATTCGCCTTAGAGGCTTACAACCAAGCGCTGAAGAAAAAGTGCCGCAATAAGCACAATTGTCCAAGCTAGATCCAAAGCCACAACGCCAAGCCTGAGCGGTGGCACAAACCTTCTCACTACTTTTAGCGGTGGATCGGTGATGGTGAAGGCAAAATCAATTACCGGCATCAAAATCGCGGGCGGTCTCCAGCCTCGATTAACGGACATCACAAGATCAACAATGAACCTTGCAAACATGGCGTAAACGAATAGCTGCAACGCCCAGTAGAGAATCGTTCCTAGAAAACCCATTCTTAGTCGAGCAGGTTGTCGGAGTCGCTGCCCTCTGGCTCGCCATCGTTCACTTCAACGTGGCTAGGGCTAAGCAAAAACACTTTCGGAGTAACGCGACGGATCTGCCCTTCGAGAGCCATGGTTAGACCGCCCATGAAATCGACCAATCGCTTAGCGTCAGCCTCGCTCATGTCTCCAATGTTCACAATCACTGGAACGTGCTGGCGATAGTGAGCAGCGATTTCCTTGCAGTCTGAGTAAGCCTTTGGCTCCAGGGTTACAATCTCGGACATCTCGGAGCCGCGACGTGGTCGAGCGGCTGCCGGACGAGGCTTTGCACTGGTTGCTTCTGGCTTCTGAGGTTCGGCGGATCCAAAACCAAAGAAAGTCATAACTGAATTAACTGCGCCCATCATTACTCCTTAGATTGCTTCAAGACTATGCGTTGGTAGGCCTTGGGCCCGTGATTGCTGAGCCAACTCTTATGTGTGTCGCACCCATGGCAATTGCTACTTCAAAATCTTCGCTCATGCCAATTGAGAGCTGAGTTGCGGATGGAGCAAGCCGACGGAGCATGCTGCTTGCCCTCAACACCTTCTCAAACTCTGATTCTGGATCCTCGTCCAAACCGGCGACTGCCATCACACCAAGTAGTTCGAAGTTCTCAAGCTGCAGCACTGACTCAGCCAGAGGCAGCAAATTTGCCGGCAGCACTCCCCCTCTGCCTTCGTCCGTAGTCAGATTTAGCTCAATAAACCCCGAGTAACTTCCTTCGAATTTTGGCAGTTGCTTGGCCAATTCACCGACTAAAGAAGCTCGATCAATCGAGTGGATGACCTTTGCGTAGCGAAGTACTGACTTGACCTTGTTGGATTGCAATTGGCCGACAAAGTGCCAGGTTGGCTCAGCCTTTGGACGAAGCTCTTGGAGCCTCAAACTCTTAGGGGCTGCTTCCTGGTCACGATTCTCACCAAACTGTGAGTGCCCTAAATCGACAAGTTCCGCAACGATCTCTGCAGGGTGATTTTTAGTTATGGCAACTAACTCAACGTCGCTTGGGTTTCGACCAGAAGCCAAACAGGCACTGGCAATTCTTGCCAGCACCTGTTGGTATCTAGAAGCTAGTTGGCTCAACGGAAGAATTCAGGAAGATCCAAATCGTCACCGAACTGGCCGTTTGAGCTCGAAACGCTCTGAGCAGAGACCAGGGTCTCGCTCTGGATTAGCTGTTCGCTGGTAGGTAGCTCCTGGGCCACCTCGGCAACCGAGAAGTCCTCTGCCGCAGCGGTGGTTGCCACAGGCTCAACCGGTAGCACGACAGCTGCT
>CAZZHB010000017.1:0-15573 GCA_964653615.1 uncultured Aquiluna sp. | reverse complement strand
CCAATTTGCGCTCAGGGCTCATTGGGTCTATCAGAGCCTGGTTTCCGTCTCTAAGGTCTACCGCACACCAGCGCGGAGCCTTTTCGATTCTCTTGCCAGGCCAAGTGCGGTCTGTCAGCTCGACTTTGACCTGTTCGTGAAATGGCTTGTAACGCCCATATGGCATCTTTGAAGGTTTTTGATTGTTTTGCATTTTTGCTCCCGCCTAATAATTGAATGGCCGCAACTAGGCTCCGCGACGAGAGAGGGCCGAACTAGGCCTCGTCGCGGCCGCTAAGCAGGAGAGCGGTGCGCATATCAAAAATCTAGCACTAGAAGCCGAGTTTGCCTAGTTGTTTAGGATTCCGTTGCCAATCCGGCGCGACGCGCACTTGAATGGAAAGGTGCACTGGATAACCCAGAAGCTGCTGAATCTGCGCCCTTGCCTCCGAACCAATTTTCTTGAGCATGGAACCAGACTTTCCAATCACGATGCCTTTTTGGCTATCTCGCTCAACCCATAAACTCACGTGGATATTCGGCTTATCGTCGGAAGTGACGATTTCGTCGAGCGTCACCGCTAACGAGTGCGGCAGCTCATCCTCGACCAGTTCTAGAGCGGCCTCACGAACCAATTCGCAGATTAGATCGTCGTCAGTCTCGTCGGTTTCAATATCCTCTGGGTAGAGCTGAGGTCCAACCGGGAGCTGCTTTACCAAGAGATCAGTTAGCAGCTCAACCTGTAGGCCCTTTAGGCCCGAAACCGGAACAATTTCAGCCCATTCCCCCAACTGCTGAACCGCCAAGAGATGCTCGGCCAGTCGTTCCCTTGGAACGGTGTCCACCTTGGTGACGATTGCGATTTTGCGAGATTTAGGAAAACGTGCCAAATCGGCGACTATGTGCTTATCCCCGGGGCCAATGCGCTCGTTGGCCGGAGAGCAAAAGGCGATCACATCGACATCCGTGAGGGTTGACGTAACAAGATCATTCAAGCGCTGACCAAGCAGGGTTCTTGGGCGGTGCACACCCGGCAAATCTACGATTATCAGCTGGCCATCCTCGCGATTTAGAATCGCCCGGATCGCCTTTCTGGTGGTCTGAGGTTTGGAGCTTGTAATCGCAAACTTTTGCCCGACAATCGCATTCATAAGGGTTGACTTGCCGACATTTGGTCTTCCGACAAAGGAAACGAACCCGGCTCTAAATTCAGTCATTGGCGACTTCGAGTTTTCTCACTAGAACACTGAGGATTCTGCCTCGCTTGGCGTCCACACGCTCTGCCGTGATCTGGATACCAGCAATTTCTACAATTTCGCCGCCCTTGGGCAATTCGCCAAGTCCCTTGATCAATAGCCCGCCAATTGTGTCAACGTCCTCGTCCTCGATTTCGATCTCACACTGCTCAGACATTTCATCGAGGGTAACCCTTGGATTCACTCGATAGAGATCATCCCCCACCAGCACGATATCCTCGGTTTCGCGATCGTGCTCATCGCTGATTTCACCAACGATTTCCTCAAGCAGATCCTCAATGGTCGCGATTCCAGCAACTCCACCGTACTCGTCGGAGACGATGGCTATCTGCGTGCCGGACTTCTGCATTTGCCTCAGTAGCTGTGCCACCGAAATCGTGTCAGGTGTAAACAGTGCTGGGCGACTCGCCTCACGGCTAGATGTGGTGCTCAATAGCCCCGGATCCTGATGGGTGTAGCGGGCTAGGTCTTTTAGGTACAGAACTCCAACAACGTCATCCACATCCTCGCCAATTACTGGAAGGCGGGAATAGCCGGTTGAAATAAATACCGACAATGCTCGTTCTAACGAGTCATCGGCATTGACGATTTCCATGTCCACCCTAGGAACCATTACCTCACGAACGATGGTTTCTGAGAAGTCTTCAACGGACTCGATCAGTTCCTGCTCATACTCCTCAACCACCTCAGGAATCGACAACCTCAGAGGTGCTGAGAAACGGGACCAGAAGCTAACAAATGGTTCGAATTTCTCGGTTAGTTTTTCGCCAGTGCGCTTGCGACCCAGCGCTCTACCAATTAGCTGCTGCAAAATCCAAATAGCAACCAAGGCAATTCCTAGAAGCCCCGCAAAAGGAGCCTGAGATGACATAAGGGCTAGCCAACCGGCTGCCAAAACGACCATTAGCGCAGTGCGGGCAATTGAGATTGCGCTGGATCGTTCGTCCTCAACGGTCTGCAGATGCCCTTGAACAATTGATAGCAACGAAACCAAAATCAGGGCAGTTATGCCGAGCAGGATTTCAAGCATTGCGCTCGCTCTCGTAGAACTTTTCTAAAAGTTCGCGCTGCAACCCAAACATTTCCTTCTCTTCTTCTGGCTCGGCGTGATCGAAGCCAACAAGGTGAAGCATGCCGTGGGTTACCAACAGCAAGATCTCATTGATCATCTCGTGACCTGCAACTTCAGCCTGCTTTTTGGCAACCTGTGGGCACACCACGATATCCCCGAGAACTCCTTCGGGAGAGGGTGCCATATCAGAACCTGGTCGAAGTTCATCCATCGGAAAACTCAATACGTCTGTGGGGCCAGGTTCATCCATCCACTTCACATGCAGGTCTGTCATCGGAGCCTCGTCGACAAAGATGATTCCGACATCAACCATTGGGTGAAGTTTTAGGGCATCCCTGACGCTAACGGCAAGGGCTTGGACTCGGTCAACATCTACGCTGATTTCCGACTCGTTGGAAATCTCAATGCTCAATGTTGCTCCTGTCGTAAGCCTCAACGATGCGGGTCACAAGCTCGTGACGAACCACATCTTTACTGCTCAGGGTAGCAATGTGAAGTCCCTCAACCCCCGAAAGGATGTCAGTTGCTACTTTGAGTCCAGATTTACCGAACGGCAGATCAACCTGAGTGGTGTCACCCGTGATGACCATCTTTGAATTAAAGCCAAGCCTGGTAAGGAACATTTTCATTTGTTCAGCAGTGGTGTTCTGGGCTTCATCCAAAATGATGAACGAGTCGTTCAGTGTTCTTCCTCGCATGTAGGCCAGCGGCGCGACTTCAATAACACCAGCTTCAATCAACCGGTGGGTAGCCTCGGGCTCCAGCATCTCTTGCAAAGCGTCAAATAGCGGCCTGAGGTAGGGGTCGATTTTCTCACTCAGGGTTCCAGGCAAGAACCCAAGCCTCTCACCAGCCTCAACCGCAGGGCGAGTAAGGATGATTCTGCTGACTTGGCGCCCATAAAGAGCTGCTACGGCTTTAGCTACAGCTAGGTAAGTCTTTCCAGTTCCAGCCGGACCTATTCCGAAGGTAATGGTGTGCTGGTCAATAGCCTCCAGGTATTGCTTTTGACCAATGGTCTTGGCTCGAACCGTTTTTCCGGGAGTGTTTATCGCTCCAGTGCCGAGGACTTTTGATGGGACCTCGCCCGGGTTTTGTTCGAGAATTCGAACACTCTCCACAACTGAGCGCTCATCGGGCACGATGCCTTGAGCAATCAAATCAGCTAGCTCTCTGAGAATCCGCTCTGCGCTGGAAATCTGTTCATCACTGCCATCAAGCATGTATGAGCTTCCACGGTTCTGAATCTTCAGCCCTGGGAACTCTTTTTCCAGCTTCTTGACCAACTTGTCCTCGGGGCCAAGCAAATCAAAAGCCGAAACTTGGGTAATCTCTATAGATTTTTGCGGCACTAGTTGCCCTGTGCGCTGAGAATGTGAGCATGGGTGTGGAACACCGATTGACCCTCTCGGCTGCCGGTGTTGAATTGCAGGCGGAATTGCCCATCGGTGTGACTCTGGGATACCTCGCGTATCAGATTGAACAACCCAATCAAAGTTTCTGAGGCTTCTAACTCAGCGATGTTTTGAGTGTGATCGCGAGGCACTACCAAGATGTGAACCTTGGCCTGCGGATTAATGTCACGGAATGCCACTGCGTGCTCATTTTGAGCCACGAACTCCGTAGCAAACTCGCCTCGGATGATCTTGCAAAAAATACAGTCCAACTATTCCTCCGCTACCAATACTAAGTCTCAGCCCCAAAGCCCTGAAGCGAATTGCAAAGCAGCCATCGCCGCCGGACCGGCACTTGAGGTCCGGAGGACGCTAGAGCCCAGCCTGACTCGATGGAACCCCATGCTCTCGAGTAGTTCGAATTCGTTCGGTGAGATTCCACCCTCTGGTCCGACCACCAAGGTCACATCGGATTCCAGGGGCAGAAAGTCAGCAACCGACTTCTGCGCCTTTGGGTCAAGCACCAAGGCCGTACCTCGAGCTACCAGCTGTTTGGTTAGAGCAAGCGGAAAGACCTCGCAGCTAAAAACCTGCTGGGATTGCTTCATTGCCTCAATAGCAATTTGTTGCCAGCGAGCCTGGTTCTTGGCTTCTTTGCCATCCCACTTCACAATCGAGCGTTCTGCGCTCCACGGTGTAACACTGCTAAGTCCAAGTTCAACGCAGGTCTGCATGGCAAGTTCATCGCGGTCGGATTTGGCGAGAGCTTGCACGAGATGAAATCTCGGAGTTGCTTGCTCGCTTTGACTCAGTTCCGAGATTTGATAACCAGTCTCTGATGTCATTCGGGCAGCAGCGCTTAGGCCTTTTCCATTGGTAACGACTACTTCTTCGCCAACGCGGAGCCTTAGAGACCTGGCGTGGATCGCTTCGCTAGCCGGCAGTTGATCGCTCTGCCCAGATAGGTTGGGATCGTAAAGCCAGTGCACTAGAAGCGACCTTTGACGCGCCTTGAACCAAGTCTTGGAACATCGTCCCTGTGCAGCTCACGTAGCTTGCGGAAGATGTCCTTACCCTTACCATCCAAACGCGTTGGGGTTAGAACCTTAAGTTCAAGCCTCAGATCGCCCCTGCCCTTTCCGCGAATTCGAGTTGCACCCAATCCCTTGAGCGTGATGACATCGCCATGCTGTGCGCCAGGCTTGGATTCAACCTTGACATTGCCATCCAACGACTCAATCTCTACTTCAAAGCCAAGCGCTGCGTCAGCCACTGGTACTTCTAGTTGTGCCACCAGATCATCGCCGTCTCGACCGAAAATGGCGTGAGGTCTGACCGAAACCTCTAGGTAGATATCTCCCGCTGGCCCACCAGCGAATCCAACCTCACCCTGCCCCGATAGGTGCAGCCTCATTCCATCGGCAACACCAGCGGGGATTTCCAGGCTCAGATCACGCTTGGATCGAATTCGCCCCTGACCTCTGCAGGTAATACAAGGATCGGGAATCACTTCGCCGGTTCCGCGACAAGACCCACATGGCGAGGTGGTGACCATTACGCCCATGAAAGATTGCACTTGACGCTGAATCTGCCCGGATCCTCGACAAATGTCACAGATTCGGACGCTGGTACCAGGCTTGCAACAGCTTCCCTGACAGGTCTCACAGAGAATTGCGGTGTCGATGGTTAGAGTCTTTTCAACCCCAAAAACCGCTTCCGCAAGGTCCAGATCCACTCGTAACAGAGCATCTTGGCCACGCTGCGCTCTTGATTGTGGTCCCCGAGAAGCACCACCGCCAAAGAATGACTCAAAGATGTCGCCTAGGCCGAACCCGGCGTCACCACCGCGGTCGTAACTAGCGCGCTGTTGCGGGTCTGAGAGAACCTCATAGGCGTGGGTAACCAGCTTGAAGCGTTCCGCTGCCTGCGGATCGGGGTTGATGTCCGGGTGAAGCTCACGGGCTAGCTTGCGATAAGCCTTCTTGATTTCATCGTCACTCGCCGAACGTGAGACGCCAAGAACTTCGTAGTGATCGCTCAAGCGTTAGCCTCCAAAATCTTTGACAGGTATCTTGCAACCGCTCGAACCGATGCAATGTTTCCTGAATAGTCCATTCGAGTCGGACCGAGAACCCCAAGCTTGGCAACTTCGGTGCCACGATTCTCATATCCGGTCACCATGATTGAGGCGTTCTTTAGACCCTCAACACCAATCTCAGAGCCAATTCGCAATCCGACACCGTGCTGATCGCTGTGCAGCTCATCGAGCAGCTTCAGCAGCACAACTTGCTCTTCGATTGCCTCCAGAACAGACGAGAGCTCTCCGGAGAAATCTTGCTCCTGCTTGGCGAGATTTGCCGCTCCTGAGATTGTTAGCTTCTCCTGACGGTTGGCATCAACCAGAGACTGTAAAGATTGCAAAACTTGGGTAACCAACGGCCTGCGATCAACTGCAAATTCAGATTCCAACGAGGTTAGCTTGGTCTTTACGTCAGCCAAACCTGATCCGACCAGCATGCCATTCAGGCGACCGCGCAATTCTTGCACCAGGTCTTCTTGAACCATAGGCGCTTCAAGTTGCAACTGTTGAACTCGACCAGAGTCGGTTATCAGCATGAGCAATAGCCGACTGGTGCCGATTGGTATCAACTCGATGTGACGAACCGTCGATTTGCCAAGAGATGGATATTGGACCAAAGCCAAAGAATTAGTCAGCATCGCTAGCTGTCGAGCGCTTCGCTCCACAATGTCGTCTAGATCGTGTGCACCAGCTAAAAAACCTTCAATTGCAGCCTTCTCGCCAACGCTAAGCGGCTTGAGATCAGCTAACTTGTCGACGAAAAGTCGATAGCCCTTTTCGGTAGGAATTCTCCCGGCACTGGTGTGCGGAGCAACAATAAGCTCCTCTTCTTCCAATAGCGCCATGTCGTTTCTAATGGTGGCGGCTGATACCCCGAGCGGGTGGCGATCCAGTAGCGACTTTGAACCAACGGGCTGGGAAGAGTAAATGAAATCCTGCACGATGGCACGCAGCACCTCGAGAGAGCGTTCTGGAATCATTGGCACTCACCTTCCTCGAGTGCCAATTCTAAGTCAAGGCTTGGATTTTGACAGGAAATCCAGAACCAAGCCATCAACGAGCAATCGACCGCTCAGGGTCGCAGTAAGTTGACCACCTGGTCCGAGTTGCAAAAGACCATTTCCAATTGCGGTGGCAACCAATTCCGTCGGCACCCCGAGTTCTTTCAGCAGTGAGCTTGGAACTCCTTCACTGGTTCGAAGCATCAAAAGTAGCTGTTCCTCGGACCTGGTCCTCTGGTCAAGATATTCAAAACCTGCGGCGGGACTACCGCTTTGCAGCGCTGCTGTATAGGCGGCAGGATGCTTTTGGTTCCAGAATCTCGCTCCAGAGATATGGCTGTGGGCACCGGGGCCGTAACCCCACCAGTCCTGGGATTGCCAGTAGGCCTGATTGTGCAGTGATGGGTTTCCCCAGTTGGAAACCTCATAATTCCTAAGCCCGGCCTGACCTAACAGTTCTTCGGTCAGCAGGTACTTGTCAGCGTTGAGATCTTCGTCAACTTCCGCTAGCTCCCCTCGAGCAATCTTGCGAGCTATTGCCGTGCCTTCTTCGACGATCAGGGAGTACGCAGATATGTGCTCTACCCCGAGAGAAATCGCCTCCTCGAGGGTCGAGCGCCAGCTTTCAATGCTTTCGCCAGGAGCTCCGTAAATCAAATCAACGCTCACTCGGAACCCGAGCTCGCGCGCTTGCCTCACGGCCGAGGTTACCTTTTCACGGCTGTGAACTCGATCGAGAACATCCAAGACGCTCTGGTCAAAAGATTGGACTCCGAGGCTAATTCGATTAACCCCAATCTTCTTCAGCTCCTCAAGCTTGAGCTGGTCCAGCCCCTCTGGGTTTGCCTCCAGCGTGATCTCAATCTGCTCACTAAATCCAAAATTCGACTCGAGAGCCTCGAGAATTGCCGAAATTTGACCGGGCTCAAACATCGAAGGTGTGCCTCCGCCGAAGAATATCGTCTTGAGTTTCTTAACCGGAATGCCCCAGCTTGCAAGCAGCCGTTTACTCAGATCTATCTCTTGATTCAGCGGAACGTGAAACTCAGCCTGGGAAACGCCACGCAATTCTTTCGATGTGTAGGTGTTGAAATCGCAGTAGCCACATCGGACCGCGCAAAAAGGAATGTGCACGTACGCATGAAAAGTCGCCTGAGGGTTTGGAGTCAAGTCGAGCCGGTTGTCAGTCGGCCACTTAAGACCCAGGGGCAAAGATGCAGCCAACTACTTCTTCTTATCGGTCTTTGGCTCGTCTGTTGATAGTGCCGCGATAAAGGCTTCCTGTGGGACCTCAACGCGCCCGACCATCTTCATTCGCTTTTTACCCTCTTTTTGCTTCTCAAGTAGCTTGCGCTTTCGAGAGATGTCACCGCCGTAACACTTGGCTAGAACGTCCTTGCGGATCGCACGAATTGTTTCTCTGGCGATGATGCGGGAGCCTACTGCGGCTTGAATCGGGACTTCGAACTGCTGCCTTGGAATCAGCTCGCGCAGCTTTGCAGCAATCCGGGTTCCGTGAGCGTAGGCCTTGTCCTTGTGAACAATTGAGCTAAAGGCATCGACTTTCTCGCCTTGAAGCAATAAATCAACTTTTACCAAGTCACCTTCGGCATAGCCATCATCTTCATAATCCAAAGAGGCATAGCCCTGGGTCTTGCTCTTGAGTTGATCAAAAAAGTCGAAAACAATTTCCGCCAGCGGAAGCTTGTAGCGAAGTTGGACGCGGTCTTCTCCCAGGTATTGCATGTCGATCATGCTGCCTCGCTTGGTTTGGCAGAGCTCCATGATGGTTCCGACATAGTCCTTCGGGCTAAGGATCGTTGCCTTGACCATCGGCTCCTGCACCTCGCGGATCTTTCCTTCTGGATACTCCGAAGGGTTGGTGACGATGTGGTGGCTGCCGTCATCGACAGTAACTTTGTAAACCACCGATGGAGAAGTTGCGATGAGCGAAAGATTGAACTCGCGCTCCAAGCGCTCCGTGATGATCTCCAAGTGCAGAAGCCCTAGGAATCCACAGCGGAATCCAAAGCCCAATGCTGCGGAGGTCTCAGGTTCATAAACCAGCGAGGCATCTGAAAGTCGAAGCTTGTCGAGTGCTTCTCGAAGATTTGGATAGTCACTACCGTCGATCGGATAAAGCCCAGAGAAAACCATCGGCTTCGGTTCTGCGTAGCCCTTGAGCGCTTGGGTTGCTGGCTTGAGCTTGGTGGTAACTGTGTCACCAACCTTGGACTGGCGAACATCCTTAACGCCAGTAATCAGGTAACCCACCTCCCCCACAGAGAGACCCTTAGATGGCTCTGGCTCTGGAGAGATAACGCCGATTTCCAAGAGCTCGTGAACCGCCTTGGTTGACATCATCTGAATTTGTTCACGAGGATTCAAGGTTCCATCGATCATTCGCACGTAGGTGACCACGCCTCGGTATGAGTCGTATACGGAGTCAAAAATCATGGCTCTCGCTGGCGCATCAGCATCCCCAACCGGTGCTGGAACTGTGCGAACGATTTTGTCCAATAGCTCGGCCACGCCAGCGCCGGTTTTACCCGAAACTCGCAGGCAGTCTTCGGGGTTGCCACCGATCAGGCTTGCAAGTTCCTCGGCATACTTCTCAGGCTGGGCAGCAGGCAGGTCAATCTTGTTTAGAACCGGAATGATTTCCAGGTCGTTCTCCATTGCTAGGTAGAGATTGGCCAGCGTCTGCGCCTCAATGCCCTGAGCTGCATCGACCAACAGAACTGCGCCTTCGCAGGCAGCAAGGGATCTGGAAACCTCATAGGTAAAGTCAACGTGACCCGGCGTATCAATCATGTTCATGGCATATGTGACACCGTCAAGCTCCCAAGGCAACCTAACCGCCTGGCTCTTGATGGTGATTCCGCGCTCGCGCTCGATATCCATGCGATCGAGATACTGCGCCCGCATGTCCCTGTCGCTAACAATTCCAGTTAGCTGCAACATGCGATCGGCCAGCGTTGATTTACCGTGGTCGATGTGGGCAATAATGCAAAAATTACGTATTTGGCTTGGGGCCGTTTGAGACGGAACGAGAGCCTTTAGGGCGCGTGGCGACAAACTAACCTCTGCTTTGGGAATCTGATTGAAGGTATTCTCGCATGGTGCTTGCCCTTATTGCATCAAACTGGTAGAGTTTCCCCTTGTTCTGAGGTGAATCACCTCAAAAAGATTTTTCGCCTAAGAAAGTGAAACATGGCAAACATCAAGTCCAACATCAAGCGCATCGGAACCAACCGCAAGGCCGAGGAGCGCAACAAGTCCGTTCGTTCGGAGCTCAAGACTGCGATCCGCGCAGTTCGTGAAGCTGCTGAGGGTGGCGACAAGGCTGCTGCTGCAGCAGCACTAGCGAACGCTAACCGCAAGCTGGACAAGGCTGTGTCTAAGGGTGTTGTTCACAAGAACCAGGCTGCCAACCGCAAGAGCGCTATCAGCAAGAAGGTTTCAGCTCTCTAAGTAACTTTTGTAAAGACCGGGCTTCGGCCCGGTTTTTTTTATTTGCGCGCCATAGCGAAAAGAAGTTTTTCGATAGAAAAGCCTGGATCGCGACTTGCGCCCTTCACATCAGCATCCGTCTGTGCGGCAAGCTGAACAAGCTTGATTAATTGACCCTCTTCCCAACCTGCCAATTCTCTACGAGCTTTGTCTAGCTGCCAGGGCTGCATTCCAAGAGCACCTGGAGAAGCGTTTCGATCGTTGAATAACCTTGCTAATTGGCGAATCTTCATGGTCAATGCTGCACTGAGCGGAACCGGGTCGATGCCAGTGGTAAAGCCATGTCTGAATAGACGAATCGCCTCCGCCGCGTCCCCCGAAAGGGCAGCATCTGCAATCTTGAAGGCATTGGTTTCTACGCGCCCTTGAAATATTTGCTCAACAATGTCCAGCGTTATGGTGGCTGGGCCAACGGTTGCAAGTTGCGAGCAGGCTCCCCCGAGCTCAGCTAGGTCTTGGTTGAAGGCTGAAAGCAAGGCTTTCAAGCCTGATGCGTCGATTTTCTTTCCCAGTGCCTGCAGTTCGGACTTAACAAAGTCAGCCTTCTCAGCATCCTTCTTGAGTTCTTCACAGGATACGGTCAATGCCTTAGCCCCCAGGCCGGTCTTTACCTTGCCATTGTGGCCAACCGCATTTGGCAGGCGAACCACAACCGTGCAGTTATCGACTGGCTCGGAAACCAACTGGTTTAGGTCTTCAAGCAAACCCTCGGATGCAGAGTGAATAATCACAAGCCTGGGTTCAGCAAATAGCGATGGTGCAGCGACGGTAAACAGGAGTCCCGGCGAGTACTCTCCCTCGGAAACCTCGGTTACCTCAAGGTCAGGGTGAAGGCCCCTTAACTTTGATTTAATGACGGAAATTGCCCTGGATGCCAGGTAGCTCTCATTGCCGGCAACGAGAACCAGCGGCGCAGGCTCTGCCTGACTCCAGTAGACCGTTTTCCCGCTCACATCGAAAGTTTACCTCCGGTGGCAGCCACTAACCGATCTGCCTCAACTCGGATTGAGATTGCGCCTTGAGTGTCAGTTCGAAGTAGCTTCGCTCCACTTGCAGCGAGTAGTGACAGTGACTTTTGCGATGGATGGCCATACTCGTTTCCCGCACCGACCGAAAATATCCCCACATCCGCCTGAATTAGCTCGTGTAATTGACTGGATTGATCTTTGGATCCGTGATGCGCAACTTTGAGCACCAATGGACGATCTCGGAGCATTCGCAAGTATGACCAGGAATTCCTCAGCAGTCTTTGCTGCCCCTTTTCCCCCAGGTCGCCAAGAGCCAAGAGATTGAATTCACCTAAATCAAACAGCAGCACCAAAGATGCATCATTGCTGTCCTGCGCCTCAGTCGCCGCCGCAGATGGGCTCAGAATTCGCCATTGGGATGACCCCAGGTTACCCGTCATCCCGTTGTACCCAACCCTCTGCACCGTTGCAGCATCCGCCAGGACCTCGCCCACTAAACCGACCAGCGGTCGATCATCTTTGAAGCCTGAGATGAGAGCTAAATCAACGGTTCTGCCCTTCATCGCTCCCCGGATGCCCCCAATATGATCTGCGTCAAAGTGCGTAAGAACTAGAAGGTCAATGTGGTTTATCCCCAGTGATGTTAGGCAATCATCAATAGGCTCATCTTCTCGGCCAACATCTATCAGAGCAATCTCTGAGCCGTCTCGGACTAACATCGCATCGCCCTGGCCGACATCACAATTCAGGAGCTGCCAGTCAGCCGAAAAACTAGCCTGTCGAGCAACATCAGAGGCCACCCAGCCAATCGGAACAACAAAGGCGAGAGAAAAAGCGGCTCCCAGATTGCGAAGCAAATGGCTTTTAGAGACGAAGAACAGTGAGATTCCTATGACAAGCAGGACTGTGAAACCAATTCCGATCGGGCCAGTAAGCATCGGCAGACGCGTTAGCGGCATTTGGCTCAGGTGCTGCGCCACCGTTTCTATCCACCAAGTTCCCCAAGAGGCAAACCAGGACAATAGCTTGGCAAGGGGCGCGTAAAAGGAAGATGCCACCACGGCAAGAATCCCGAGCACTGTAACCGGAGCGACAACTATCTCGACCGCCAAATTTGCCAGCACCGAGTAAACCGGTATTGAGGGTTGCAAAACTAAGAGCACCGGCAAGGTGTAGAGCTGAGCCGCGACCGATGCGGCTACTCCCAGCGATAGCCAGGTTCCAAGTTTTGGCTCTAAACGTTCATGCAGGCTACTGGCTAGAACCAACAATCCCAAAGTTGCAAACACCGAGAGCGCAAAACCGAAATCCACTGCTAATCCAGGGTCAATGATTAGCAAAACCAGTACTGCCCACGAGAGCGGCACAACCGGATTGACCTTTCGACCAAGCCACCAGCCAGCAAGCACGAATCCGGCCATTGCGCCTGCCCTCAGGACACTGGATTCGGGGCCTACAAGAACTATGTAGGCCGCAATTGACAGGTAAGCAAGGGTAAACCTTAGACTCCTCGGCAGTCCTAACAAAGCAGCGGTCAAAAAAACCGCAGCAGCAATGATGGCAAGGTTTGCGCCGCTGACCGCAACCAAATGAGTCAGCGACAGTTCCTTCATCGCTTCACTCAAGCCATCGCTGATCATTCCTCGCTCACCGATAGCAAGCCCCGCAACCAGTCCCTTACTGTCTTCGGTAACACCGCTGAGATTGAAGAGGAATTTCGCCCTCAGAGTCTCCACGGCATCGAAGGTGGGAAATGAGAGTTTCAAAGATGATTGAAGATCCGCAGGAGCTCCAACCCACAATACAAACCAGTAAATGGAAGCGAGAAAAACAATCACAGGGTTAGGTGCTGAGAGATTTTGGCGTAAAGCTTCTCTCCGATTCCGCTAACCTCACGCAATTGAGACAGATCGGAAAAAGACCCGATCTCGGTTCGATGGTCGATAATCCGCTTCGCCAAAGCGGGTCCAACTCCGGGCAGTGATTCAAGCTGTTCCAAAGTCGCATTATTGAGGGAGATAAAAGAGGATGTATTTGCTCCGGTTGAGACCTGGGAGCGATTGAGCACCACAATCTGCTCACCATCAGAAACCATGCGAGCAAGATTCACACTCTGCTCGAAAGCCGACCTGGTCATTCCTCCGGCCTTCTCGATTGCATCCTCAACTCTTGAGCCGACAGATAGGGCGTATAGCCCCGGCTTTGCAACCTCACCTGCGACGTGAACAAAAATTTCACCCTGGATGCTTTGCGACTCCGACACAATCTGACCCACCTGGCCCAGATCGAGCTTGTTGGCCTGAGTCTCTGAGCTAAATGATGAACCCAAGAGGTATAGCACTAGGACTGCCAGTGACCCAACAACGATCTTCTGACTCTTCGATAAAGCGGTAAACCAATTCAGTATCTTCTCCACGCGTCAAGCGTCGAACAGAAGCGATTGGAGAAATCGGTTTTCCACTAAGCAGTGGATAACTAACTATTTGGTTGCGATGTTTACAAGCTTTGGAGCTCGAACGATGACTTGAGCCAGTTCCCTATCTCCAATAGCGCGTTTTACCGCCTCTGAGTTCAATGCCAGCTCACGCAATTCCGCCTCCGAAATACCGGCGGGCACTTCGAATCGATCGCGAAGCTTGCCGTCGACCTGTGCGATTGCAACCACCGAATCTTCGATGAGAAGGGAGGTGTCGGCGGCACGGAATTGAGCCAACGCAACACATGGCTTGTGACCAAGTAGAGACCACATGTCCTCTGATGTGTAAGGGGCAAAGAGCGAAAGCGCTTTGGCTAACTCCTCGGCTCCCTCACGAACCGCAGGGTCCTTCGGTCCGCAACCGGAATCAATTGCCTTGCGAAGAGCGTTGGTTAGCTCCATGGCCTTTGCAACGCCCACATTGAACTTGAAGGACTCAATGGCCTCTTGGAAACCAACCAAGAAAGCGTGGGTGGCTTTCCTGACCGTGGCATCGCCGGTGCTCACATCTACTCCGACTGCTGAATCAACATCCTGAGCGATTCGCCATGCACGAGCCAAGAACTTTGAACTGGCGCCAGGTGAAACATCAGCCCAGTCAATGTCATCCTCTGGAGGTCCTGCGAAAGCCATGGTTAGTCGAATTGCGTCGACACCGTGCTCATCTAGTTGCTCGGACAGACGAACCAGGTTTCCGCGAGACTTGCTCATAGCAGAGCCGTTCATCAAAACCATGCCCTGGTTCAAAAGCCTGGTGAACGGTTCCTCGAAGTCGATCAATCCGATATCGTGCAGCACCTTCGTGAAAAAGCGTGCGTAGAGCAAGTGCAGGATTGCGTGGGTGACGCCACCAACATACTGGTCCACCGGAGCCCATTCCTTAGCAGCCTCAGGATCGAAAGCAAATTCCTCGCTGGTTGGGTTTAGGTAGCGAAGGAAGTACCAAGAGCTGTCCACAAAGGTATCCATGGTGTCGGAGTCTCGCCTAGCAGCCTTGCCACACTCTGGGCATGAGACATTCACCCAGTCGGTTGCCGCTCCCAATGGAGAGGTTCCCTTAGGGGAAAGGTCAAGACCTGCGCTGTCTGGAAGCTCCACTGGGAGTTGGTCCTGAGGAACCGGCACCTCGCCACAGGATTCGCAGTGGATGATCGGAATGGGGGTGCCCCAGTAACGCTGGCGAGAAATCAACCAGTCGCGTAGGCGGAAGTTCTTGGCTCCCGAACCGATTTGGCGCTCAGAAATAAGTTCAATCGCCTTGGCGATTGCCTCGTTTTTGCGAAGGCCATTCAGCGGTCCGGAATTGATCACAACACCATCGCCGGCAGTTGCGACGCGAGAGACCGAAGGAAGCTCTTCCCCGGTGTCAACAACATCAATAACCGGCAAGCCCAGTGCATTCGCAAATGCCATGTCACGCTCGTCGTGGACGGGAACCGCCATGATGGCGCCTGTTCCATAATCAGCCAGTACGTAGTCGGATGCCCAGATCGGTATGCGCTCACCACTGAGCGGATTGATTGCGTAACGATCTAGGAAGATTCCGGTCTTTTCGCGATCGGTTGCCAGCCTCTCAATGTCATTGGATTGCTTGACCTTCTCCAGGTATGCCTGAAACTGCATTCTGGTCGCAGGCTCTGCCATGGAAGCCAGCTCGGCTGCCAAGTCACTATCTGCGGCCACCACCATGAAGGTTGCACCATACAAAGTGTCTGGTCGGGTGGTGAACACTGTGAGCTTCTGAGAGCGACCCTCGATTTCGAAGTCGACATTTGCGCCCTGAGATCTGCCAATCCAATTGCGCTGCATAGTTAGAACTTTTGCAGGCCAATTG
>CAZZHB010000016.1:0-15957 GCA_964653615.1 uncultured Aquiluna sp. | reverse complement strand
TGACTCGTCACTACCGCCAGTGGCAGAAGGGTGAGAAGACCTCGACCAACCCAATCGCGTCGATCTTCGCCTGGACCAGAGGTCTTATGCACCGCGCCAAGCTAGATGGCACCCCGGAGGTTCACGCATTCGCTGAGACTCTTGAGGATGTCATCATCAAGACCGTTGAGGCCGGACACATGACCAAGGACCTTGCAGCCCTGGTTGGCAAGCAGCAGGCTTGGCAGACCACCGAGGAGTTCATGACTACCTTGGCTCAGAACCTAAAGGCCAGACTCGGGTAATCGATAAGGCTGTGGAAAACCCCCTGCAAGAAATTGCAGGGGGTTTTACTTTTCTGCCATGGCGAAAAAACTCAAGCTCTCGTTGGCAGTTTTGCTAATCCTGATTGGTGCTGCGCCCGCGGCAGCGACTGGCACGAGTGCCCCTGAGGTTCTGGGATCCCTAGCAGAACAACAAAACACCAATCTCACCAGGTTCACACTGATGTTCAACCAACCGATTGAGAACCTAGAGAAGGATGACTTTTTAGTCACCCAAGGCTGCAGTTTTGCCTACCTGGAAATCAGCGATGCCACCGCGCAGGTCGACCTGGTGGATTGCCCAAGCGGATTGGTGCAGTTGACATTACTTGCGAATTCAATGGGCGAAGGAGTGACAGGGCCGGCGGTAAACGTACGATTTCAGGTGGAGATCGATGCCACCAGGCCAACAGCAAGGTTCTCGGAGATTGTGGTTCAGGGGACCGGTCCCTTTGATTACCTAACCAAGCTGGAATTTAGTGAACCGGTCAGTTTTAATATCGATCATCTGGTTTTCACAGCGAGCAAGCCTTGCTCCACAGGTCACTACACAATTCCAACCGGCTATCAACTGCAGGCCAGTTGCAGCTATGCAGACCTACAGTGGCTTCTCCCAGCACATTCGCTCGTGGATGCCGCTGGCAATCCTGGCCCCCAGACAGACCTAGTGATTGCGGTTAGAAATCCAGCGCCAACGCCAACTGTTTCAGCATCACCATCACCAACGCCAACGCCGGTTGCACCCAATCCAACACCATCACCAACGGCAGAACCAGCGCCCTGGTTTCCACCCGTGATGGAGCCTCCTGCACCCACGGTTGTGGTGCCAATTCCCGCAATAAGCGCATCAGATCTTGTAGATATCCCAATGATCACCGAGGTGCCGGCATACCCGCAGCCAATGGCGAGTTTGCAACCTGAACCGGCAGAACTTCTGCTACTTCCAGGTCTGAGTACTTTTCATTACTTGGGTGGTCATGAAACGGCAGAGCTAGAACCTGAGGTTTCAACCCAGTCAGCATCGGCATCTCTGGACAACGGTTTTACTGCTCAAGTTGCGAATCAGCCGAAACCGAGTTCTGTGCCAGTAGCTTCCAGCGCTTCGATTTCAGAGCCGGAACAAAACCCCGGCTTATGGCTGATAGGTGCAGGTTCGCTGCTACTGATAGCTATTGGATTACTTCGAAGATTTAGCGGAAGATGATGGTGCGCTGACCATCAAGTAGCACTCGATGCTCGGAGAACCATTTGACGGCCTGAGTCAAGGTCTTGGACTCAGCGTCCTGACCGATTTCCACTAGCTGCTGCTTAGAGGCCGAGTGTTCAACGCGGGTGACATTTTGCTCAATGATTGGACCCTCGTCGAGATCTTCGGTGACAAAGTGTGCTGTCGCACCAATCAGCTTCACGCCGCGGGCGTGTGCCTGGGCGTATGGGTTTGCCCCCTTGAATCCGGGCAGGAAGCTGTGGTGAATGTTGATGATTCTTCCGGCGAAGTCTCTGCAGAACTCAGGAGAGAGAATCTGCATGTAGCGGGCCAGCACAATCAATTCGATTTCCTGCTCTGCAATGACTTGCCGAAGATGGACTTCGAATGCCGCCTTGTCTGCAGCAGTTTCGATCTTGAAGCTTTCAAATTCGATTCCGTAGAACTCGGCTAGGTTGCCAAGGTCTGCGTGATTGCCGACAATCCTAGGGATTTCAATTGGGAGTAGCCCGGCGCGCTGGCGGTAGAGCAGATCATTCAAAGTGTGAGATGCCTTGGACACCAGGACCAACGTCTTCATGTTGCGGCCAACGTGGTCCAGCACGTAGGTCATTTGGAAACGAGCAGCAATCTCTTCGAACTGCTTGCCGAAGGCTTCCTTGGTGATCTCAGCTTCGATCTGCAGTCGCATAAAGAATCTGCCGGTGTCCAATGAGGTGTATTGCTGGCTCTCGGTTATGTTCCCGCCAATTTCCACAACCGCTCCGGTGATGGCATGCACAATGCCTTTTTGGTCGGGGCATACAAACGTTAGGACCCAGTGTTCTTTAGAGCTAGCCATCCGACAATCCTATTGACTCAATAGCCAAAGAATAGGCCTACAGGGCTGGTAAACTCTGGCCATGTCCACTCAACCAGCAAGCTTTAATTCACCGCTTTCCGAGGTCGATCCGGAAATTGCTGCTGTCTTGCAGCAGGAATTGGATCGCCAGCGCCACACCCTGGAAATGATCGCCAGCGAAAACTTCGTTTCTCGCAGCATCTTGGAAGCACAGGGTTCAGTGCTAACCAACAAGTACGCAGAGGGTTATCCGGGCAAGCGCTACTACGGCGGTTGCGAAGCGGTTGACATTGCTGAGGATTTAGCGCGCAATCGCGCGAAAGAGCTCTTCGGTGCTGAGCACGCTAACGTTCAGCCTCACTCGGGTGCAACTGCAAATGCTGCAGTGATGATGGCTTTGGCCAATCCCGGTGACAAGCTTCTAGGGCTTTCGCTGGCTCACGGTGGGCACCTAACCCACGGAATGAAGTTGAACTTCTCGGGCAAGATGTACGACGCCCACGCATACGAACTGGACCCAAACAGCTACCTAATCGACATGGACAATGTTCGCGAGCGAGCATTGGAAGTGCGCCCTCAGGTGCTGATCGCAGGCTGGTCGGCATACTCTCGCCACCTGGACTTTGCCGCTTTCCGCTCGATTGCGGATGAGGTTGGAGCAAAGCTTTGGGTTGATATGGCTCACTTCGCAGGCCTAGTTGCGGCTGGAGTCCACCCGAATCCAGTCCCTTACGCTGACGTAGTTTCCTCTACCGTTCACAAGACTCTGGCCGGTCCTCGCTCGGGAATGATCCTGTGCAAAGAGGAGTGGGCCAAGAAGATTGACTCGGGAGTATTCCCTGGTCAGCAGGGTGGTCCGCTGATGCACGTGATTGCGGCCAAGGCAATCGCCTACAAGGCGGCTATGCAGCCTGACTTCGTCGACCGCCAGAAGCGCACCATCGAAGGCGCTCAGATTATTGCGGAGCGCTTGACTCAGCCAGATGTGGTTTCCGCTGGCGTATCGGTACTAACCGGTGGAACTGATGTTCACCTGGTGCTAGTCGACCTAAGAAACGCACCGATCACCGGTCAAGACGCTGAGAACATCTTGCACGAGGCCGGCATTACCGTAAACAAGAACTCGGTTCCGTTTGACCCTCGTCCGCCAATGGTCACCTCCGGCATCCGAATTGGAACCCCGGCACTGGCAACCCGTGGCTTTGGTGCCAGTGAATTCACCGAGGTCGCCGACATCATCGCAAATGCTCTAAAGCCCGGTGCGGATCTAGCTGCTCTTCGTGCTCGCGTTCACAAACTGACCGAGAACATTCCGCTGTATTCCAACCTAGAGAACTGGTAAGCCTTTGACCGCGATCGTGCTGGATGGCTTGGCAACCGCCAAGACCATTAAGCGTGAGCTAGCGGTCGAAGTTGAAGCCCTGAAGCGAAACGGCATCACACCGGGTTTGGGAACGCTCCTAGTCGGCGACGATCCAGGATCCCACTCCTATGTCGGTGGCAAGCATCGCGACTGCGCTGAAGTTGGTATCAACTCGATCCGCATTGATCTTCCGGCATCTGCAACCCTGAGCGATATCAAATCCGCAGTTCGCGATCTCAACCAAGCTAAAGAAGTCACCGGTTACATAGTTCAGCTGCCGCTTCCTGGCGGAATCGATTCAAATTCGATTCTCGAATTGATGGATCCAGCCAAGGATGCCGATGGTTTACACCCGATAAACCTTGGGCGCTTGGTTATGAACGTCGCCGGTGAAATGAAATCACCACTGCCCTGCACGCCCAATGGAATTGTCGAACTTCTCAAGCGCTATCAAGTCCCAACGGCTGGTAGCGAGGTCGCCATCATCGGCCGAGGTCTCACGGTCGGTAGGCCGCTGAGTTTGCTGATGACCCGCAAAGGCATCAATGCAAGCGTCACCGTGCTCCACAGCTCCTCTAAGGAGATCGCTAGTGCGGTTCGCAGAGCGGATATTGTGGTGGCGGCGATAGGCCAGCCTCACTTTGTAAAGCCCGAGTGGATCAAGCCAGGTGCCGCAGTATTGGACGTCGGAATCACCAGGACCGAAAGCGGACTAACTGGCGATGTTGATCCGAGGGTCGCTGACGTTGCCGGCTGGCTATCACCTAACCCTGGAGGCGTCGGTCCAATGACCAGGGCAATGTTGCTAAAAAACGTTGTGCTAGCAGCTCAGAGCTGAGAGCGAATAGCCCAGAGATCTGGAAAGACCGGGTTAAACAATGTGCTGGCTAGGTAACCTGCGCCGCTTGAGCCGCCTGAGCCCATCTTGCGACCGATTGTGCGCTCGACCATCTTGACGTGTCGATAACGCCACTCTTGAAGGCCCTCATCAAAGTCCACGAGGGATTCGGCAACCATAGACGCTTCAGGGTCGTGCTTGTGAAGTTCTATCAGAACTTTCTGCACAGTCTCATTGGGCTCCCACGACTTTGTGACATCGCGGGTTAGCACCTCTTTGGGCATGGCCATTCTGGAATTGAAGTAATGCAGTGCGGAATCCCAAAGTGAAGGTCGGAGCATGGCGGCCTCAACCCTGGCTCTGGCAGCAGAACCTGGCACTAGGTGCTCTGCCATACCCATACCACTGCCCTTATCGGCATTAGCGCCGGCCTGGTCCCTCCGACCTAAGACAGCCTCTAGCTCGCGGAATTGAGCGGACTGAAAGCCCGATGCGCTGGTGAGTCTGGCCCTGAACGAATTGAACTGCAGCGGAGTCATGGTCTCAAGAATGTCCAACTGTGAAACGCAGGTTTTCATGATCGTTCTTACGCGGCCCAGTAGTGCAAGCGATCGGTGAGTATTGCCGGCTTCCAGAGACTTCTGAGCAGCTGCAACTTCATGCAAAATCTGCTTGAACCACAGTTCGTAAACCTGGTGGATGGTGATGAAAAGTAGCTCATCATGCTCGGGGCCATCGCTCAATGGTTGCTGCAGCGTGAGAAGCTCATCAACCTTTAGGTATGAGATGTAGGTGACGTGCTTGTCGTGGGTCATGTGACTCGGTTCCCGTCTAGTTGGACAGTCTTGTATTCCTCGCTCGCCACGAGATCGCGAAGTCTCTCGAAGCCGTCGTAAACCTCGGTGTAGCTGGTGGCAAGTGGTGAAATTGCCAACCGAATCGCACCTGGTTCGCGGTAGTCCGGAATCACGTTCTTTAGCTTTCGCAATGCCACTGCAATCTGCTTCGCATCCTTGTGGATGACGATGATGTGTCCGCCGCGCTTCTTGGCATCGCGAGGTGTCCCAAGTGTGAAGCCCAAAGGCGCAAGCCAGGCATCAAAAAGCTCAATCATCAAGTCAGTACCCTTGGCAGCCTTGGCCTCGATTTGCTTGATGCCTGCCTCAGCAATCATCTCGAAGGCGACTTCAACCCCGCGAATGCCAATGATGCTTGGGCTGGCAATTTGGAAACCGCGAATGCCCTTTGCTTTTTCGTAGAACGGGCCCATTGCGAATTGAAGTTCGTTGGAGAACCAGCCCTGAATCGGGATTTGCAGTTCGTCCTGCAAGGATTTTCTAATGAACATCCAAGCCGGAGATCCAGGGCCGGAGTTGCCGTATTTGTAGGTGCAGCCAACCGCCAGGTCAACGCCGTTGGCGTCAAACTGAAGGTCGATGGCACCGGCAGCGTGAGAGCAGTCCCAGATCACCAGGGCACCGTGTTTACGAGCCACATCTGTAATGCCCTTGATGTCTGGTCGTCCACCAGAGCGGTATTGAATGGCCTGCAAGGTCACGAGGGCAACGTCATCACTCAGGTGTTTCTCGAGCTCCGCTGGGCTAATCAGCTCGCAATCGTGCTCGACATCCACCGCACCTGGACCACCCATGCCGTCATTGTTTAGGGTCACGAGGTTCAGCCCAAACTGCTGGGCGATGCCGGCCAAGATGTAGCGATCGGTTGGGAAGTTTGCGGAGTCGATGATGACGGTTTTGCGCCCTGGCCTTGCCTTGAGTGCGGCCATGCAAAGTTGATAGAAGTTCACGCTGGTGGTGTCGCAAACCAACGTCTGGCCCTCTGTGGTGCCGAGCACACTGCGAGCCAGTAGGTTGCCGGCAGGCTGAGCCTGGTCAATCCAGTGGCTCCAGCCATCAACCAGTTCGGTGCCCCATTCATCTAGGAGAAAGTGGTTTATCGAATCAACTGTTTTCTTGGGCAATCGACCAAGGGAGTTGCCATCTAGGTAGCAAAGGTTTGGGTCGGTTATGACAAATTGGTCTTTGTAATGTGCCAGCGGGTCGGCGGCATCGAGCTCAAGTGCAAAGCTTCGTTGCGTTGCCGAGGGCTGACTGGTGGCAGCGCTCATGCCCCCACTCTACAACTAGACCAGCAGTTGGTGCTTTGCCAGCTCAGCGTAAAGCGGAGTTGATTTCACCAGCTCGGAATGTGTTCCAGAGCCAATCACCCGACCTCTTTCCAACACGATGATCTGATCGCTATCGACAACGGTTGAGAGTCGGTGAGCAATCACGATCAGAGTGCGGTTTTTGGCAACCGCATCGATCGCTTCGCGCATTCGCTGCTCATTGGGTCCATCAAGTGCACTGGTTGATTCATCCAGCAACAAAATCGGGGGAGCCGCAAGCAGGGCTCTGGCAATTGCCAATCGCTGGCGTTCGCCGCCTGAGAGCATGATGCCGTTCTCACCTACTTCAGCGTCTAGGCCATTTGCATCTCGATTCAGCACTTCGGTTAGGTTCACCATGTCGAGCACCTCACGCAGGTCCGCGTCGGTTGCTTCGGCCCGACCCAGCAGCAGGTTTTCTCTAATAGACCCGGCCAATACCGGAGCGTCCTGTTCGACATATCCAATCTGGGCACGAAGGGTGTCCAGCGAGATATCCTGCACATTTTGGCCATCGAGGAATATCTCACCCTTGGTTGGTTCATAAAAGCGCTCGATGAGCGAGAAGATTGTTGACTTTCCGGCACCAGATGGGCCAACCAACGCGACTCGGTGACCACGGGGGATCTGGAAAGAAACATTTTCCAAAATCGACTTGGGCTCTTCCCCTTCGGCAGGTTCATAGTGGAAGGAGATGTTTGAGAATTCAACGGCGTTCTCGCCCTTGCGATTCAGCGCTCCTTCACCCTGGACCTCTTCGTCAATCACCATGATTTCTTGAATTCGCGCCAGTGCACCCAGCGCACTCATCACCGAGGAGTAGGCACCAAAAGCAGAAATCAGAGGACCGACCATAAAGAACAGCAAAATCACGAAGGTAACCAGACTGGAGATAGAAGTCTCGCCAGTTGCGACTCTAAGACCGCCCAAGCCAAGTACCACGATGAAGGCGGTGTTGAATGCAATCTGGGCAATCGGGGCAACGATCGCGCTAAGTTTGGCGATTTTCACGCCCTGGTCGTAAGCAGCAATCGCGTCTTTGTCGATGGCCTGAGCCTCACGAGTTTCTGCACGAGCGGCCCTAATGGTGCGAATCGCACCAAGAGCACGCTCAACCGATGCGCTCATTGCACCAACTTTTTGCTGGGCCTTAGTGGTGGCACTTCTTAGTTTGCGACCTGTCATTGCGATGGCCGCAACCGCAACAAAGACCACCAGAAGGGTCGAACCCAGCAGCACCGGATCAATAAACGCCATCACGATGATTGCCCCGAAGAACTGCAGCATTCCGCCAACCGCGTCAACCAAACCCTGAGTCAGCACGGACTTCAGCAATGTTGAGTCGGCACCGACGCGAGAGACTAGATCACCGATTCTTCGACGGTCGTATTCCTTGATGGGAAGTCGCAAGAGCCTTGAAACCAGCTTTTTGCGGGTTCCGAGAACCACCCCTTCACCGGTTCGGTAGAGCAGGTAGAACTGAAAGCCGTTTATTAGCGCTGCGCTGACCAGTAGCACCACAATGCCAATCGCGAGGTTCGCGAATTCTTTGCCCTGTTCGACAGCGGAGATCACTTGCCCCATCAAAAGCGGCTGGCCAAGAGAGAGTAGGGAAGTGAAGATTGAGAGCACCAGGGCAACAATCAATGCCTTTTTGTGATCAACCAGGTAGGGAAGCAGGTCGCTTAGTTTCGCCCTGGGGCCTTTATATTCTCTTGACCTTGGGTTTTCGGTTGGGTCGCGATAGTCGCTCAAGTTACGCCTCTAGTCTGATCATCGGATCACCCAAGATCGCCTCATTGAGCAGGTAGTTCAGCTCCGGCAGGGCGAGGGCCCTGGTGTACGAGGTGTTCAAGGTGAACCTCTCATAATCTAGCCCTTCGATAACGTCAAAAACTCTGGCATCTAAAACTCTCAGGAACATCAAAGTGGTATTCGGCACTCTGGGGAAGTCGCGGTAGCTGCGCCCGCATCCAAAGCCAAACACTCGAATCGCGAGATCTGCCTCTTCCGGCCTGCACTTTGCTACGAGGTGGTTGTCCGTGACTCTCACAACCCCACGAAGTTCTGGTCGGCGCTGCCAAATCTGAAAACAAGTTCTCAGGTCGTTATTTGCCCCGATCCGCTCCCCGGAGTCGGTCTCGTAGTTGACCGCGACATCCTCATCGGAAATGAGGTGAAATCTGCGGTCTAAGCGATTTTGCACCGACCATTTGCGCCAAGAGCGGGGGACTAGAAACGCAATGAATTCACTGTGGTTGGCGGCTCTGTTGAAAAAGGGGATGGAGAGTGAGTTATTTCTGCCAAATGGTGGATTAGAAATGGTAACCAGGTCCTCCCCGACCAGTCGGTAATCCAGAAAGTCGGCCCTCTTCACCCTCGGGTGCTTGGGGTAGAGATCGACCGCTTCAATTTCCTTTGCGCCAAGCTGTTCAAGCGCGGTTACGAAAGATCCGTTGCCACCCGCAGGCTCCAAAAACCAGCGCTCTAGGCCAGTCTTCTCAACAACTTTGGAGCTGAGTTTTAGTGCCAAGTTTTTCGGGGTGTAATACTGCTCGACCCCAGTCTTACGGCGATTGCCCAGCTTCTCCATTGGAACAAGATATCAAGCTTCGGGAAACAAAGACACAGCGTGGGCGTTACAAATACGCAGAGACTTTTTGATAATCTGAAGGGCTGCCCAGAATTGGGCCTGAATGGAGACAAAGTTGTCAAACAACACTGAGCGCGAATCTGTTATCCGTGCTCGTTCCCTAACCAAGAAGTACAAAGATTTTGTGGCGGTCGATGGAATCGACTTTGACGTTTACCGAGGCGAGTCCTTTGGGTTGCTTGGCCCAAATGGTGCCGGTAAGTCCACCACCATGAAGATGATCACCTCGGTGTCTCAGCGCACCTCCGGTGAGCTCACTATTTTGGGCAAAGAACCCAACAATCAGGGCCCTGAGATTCGTGCCCACTTGGGCGTTGTGCCGCAAAAAGACATGCTGGATCGAGAGCTCAAGGTCTGGGAGAACCTGGTTACCTACGGTCGCTACTTTGGATTGCCACGAAAGTGGCTCAAGACCAAGGTCGAAGAACTACTGGAGTTTGCACAGCTGACTGACAAGCGAAATGAAAAGGCTGATGACCTCTCCGGCGGTATGCAGCGCCGTTTGGCAATCGCTCGCGGTTTGGTAAACGAGCCAGAGATTTTGCTCTTGGACGAGCCAACCACAGGACTTGACCCACAGGCCAGGCACATTCTCTGGGACCGCCTATTCCGCCTGAAGGAGCAGGGCGTTACCTTGGTGCTGACCACCCACTACATGGATGAGGCAGAGCAGCTTTGCGACCGCATCATCGTGATGGACAAGGGCAAGATCATGGCCGAGGGATCCCCGGCGGAGTTGATTCGTGATTACTCGTCAAAGGAAGTTGTCGAACTTCGTTTTGGAACAGATAAGAACGAGATAGTTGCGAAGCAACTTGAAGGCCGGGGAGATCGCCTTGAGCTTTTGCCAGACCGCATCTTGATTTACACCGAAAAGGGTGAAGCGCTTCTACATTCAATTCTTGAGTCCGGGCTACACCCGGTTACCTCATTGGTTCGCAGATCATCCCTTGAGGATGTCTTCCTGCGCCTCACCGGTAGGACGCTGGTCGAATAATGACTCTGGACTTCAAGCCTGGTAGTGCGGTAGATCCAAAGCGCGCGGTTCGCTTTGGTGCTTGGCGAGTAGCCGAGTATCGCTTCTACTCGATGAGTAAGTGGATGGGATCGGTGCTGGCTTTTGGTCTTGGCAATCCGATTCTGTATTTGATTTCCGTAGGCCTCGGAATTGGCGCCCTTGTTGATGCCAATACCGGAGGCGGTGGCATTTTGGGTGTCCCCTACATTCAATTCGTGGCACCTGCGCTGCTGGCTTCCGCTGCTATCCAAGGTGTGATGGATGAGGTGACTTTCCCAACCATGGATGGCTTTGTTTGGGACAAGCTCTTTTTCGCCATCAATGCCACTAGCGTCTCGGCTCGCCAGATTGCGGATGGCGTAATGATTGTTGCCCTAGGCAGGGGTCTATTCACCACGCTGATGTATTTAGGTGTGCTACTGGCCTTCGGTGCGGTTCCGCTGTCTAGCGTGATTCCGCTATTGCTTTCATCGATGCTGGCAGCTTGGGGATGGTCTTCGGTCATGCTTGCAATTACAGCTCGACTGGAGCGTGACGAAGGCTACTTTGCTCTGATCGGTCGCTTCGTAATCGCCCCGATGTTCTTGTTCTCCGGTACTTTCTACCCGCTTGAGCAAATGCCGATTTACCTGCAACCGCTGGGTTGGATCTCACCCCTTTGGCATTCGGTTCAGCTGGGTAGACATCTGTCATACGGCATGGAACTTGCCGATGGCATGTTCTTGGTCCACATCGCCTACCTAGCGATCATGGGCATCGTGGGCATGCGCTTTGTCTATCCAAAGTTCAAGGAGCGTTTGTCTCGATGATTACACACGCATTGATTACTCAGGCAGTCGCTATCGCAGAGAAGCGCGCAAAGCGTCCTGGTGCATCGGTCTACTCAGGTCGCGCCATGGTCATGATCGAGCGAGCGCTCTATGCAGCTAAAAGCTCAAACTGGCTCATTATCGTTTCTGGGTTTGTGGAGCCAGTGCTCTATCTGATGGCATTTGGTTTTGGTATTGGTCAGCTAATTGGCGATGTCCAAGACGGCAATGGCAACCCCGTCAGCTATGCGGCCTTCATCGCACCTGCGCTGTTGGCTACCAGTGCTATGAACGGCGCCCTCTACGACGCAACTTGGAACGTGTTTTTCAAGATGCACTTCGGGAAGGTTTATCAGGTGATGCTTTCTAGCTCACTTGGACCGATGGACGTAGCACTTGGTGAGATCTCATGGGCGCTCATCCGCGGTGCCACCTATTCGGTAGGGTTCATGGCGATTGTGGCCCCCCTTGGGCTTGTGACAAACGCATGGGGCTTGCTTGCAATTCCAGCGGCCACTTTGATCGCCTTTGGTTTCGCCTCGGTGGGCATGGCAATTACCTCGTACATGAAGAACTTCCAGCAGATGAACTGGGTGAATTTCTTCCTATTGCCGATGTTCCTTTTCTCTGGAACCTTCTTCCCCGTGAGCGTGTACCCAGAGTGGATTCAGGTCATCGTAAAAGCATTGCCGCTTTGTCAAGGTGTTGATCTAGTTCGATCTTTGATGCTGGGCATTATGGACTTAAGCGTGCTGGGACACATCGCCTATTTCTTGGTGATGATTGCGCTTGGGCTAACCTTCACAACGGTGAGGCTAAAAGCTCTGTTTATGCGCTGATTACCAGAAGACGGCTAGCACTACATTCAAGATGGTGAGCAGTCCGATTGCGCCAAATGCCTTGGCCGATACGGACTGCTTCTTCTTGAAGTGAATCACCAAGATCAAAATCAAAGTGACAACCAGCGACTTCACGCCAATCTTCATGTGGTTGAGTTCGTCGTCCCAAGCCATAGCAGCCATCCACTCGCGCACTCCAACCATTAGCACGCCGGTGAGGAGCATGGTCCAGGCACCGTGCACCATCGCCGGAACAATCGTTGCCAGTCCCTTGCCCATGGTCTTCATCTGGGTGAGGAAGCCACCCAGCAAGGATGCGAGTCCGATGAAGTGTAGGACTAGAAGTGAGTGAAGAATGAATTCTGCGGTTGGCTGCATGATGCTCCTTTGATCGAATTCAGCCTATAGCTGTTTGTCTTCAGGGCTCGGTAAGGGCTTACTTGCTTGCGATTGCTCAGCTAGTTGTTCGGTGGCCTGCTTGCCGGAAGGGTGAAACATCTCATCTAGAGATGAAAAGACCCCTGACATTGCCGAATGGCGTTTTCTGCCAGGCTTGGTTTTCCAAATCGCAGGAAGAATGATGGCCAACAGGATCACTCCCGCCGCGAGCAGGTACTCCATTACCGGAGGTTGGCCATGGTCAAGGCTGCCTGAACGGCTTCCTTGCCCTTGTCTTCCTTTGAGCCCTCAAGGCCTGCTCTGGCAAGAGCTTCGCTTTCATGGTTCACCGTCAATAGGCCAAAGCCAATCGGTACACCATAGTCGAGCTGAACCCTGGTCAGGCCGTCAGTGGCTGCATTGCAGACGAAGTCAAAGTGTGGGGTTTCTCCCTGGATTACAACACCTAGGGCAATCACAACGTCGGCACCTTTTTCGGCTGCCCACTTGGCAGCCAGTGGCAACTCAAAGGCTCCCGGCACGGTCTGCTGGATCACCTTGGTTGCACCGGACGCTTCAAGTTCACGCATCGCGCCAGCGACTAGGCCATCCATAATCTGGGTGTGCCAGCTTGTTGAAATAACGAAGATTTTTTTACCTGCTGCGCTCGAGCGCAGTTCAGGTGCACCTTTTCCACTCACCCTTACAGGTTAGCTGGTAATTGGTGTCCCATGCGCTCGCGCTTGACCTGCAGGTAGCCGGTGTTTTCCTTGGCTAGACCCACAACCAGCGGAACAGTTTCGTTCACTGGAATGCCAGCCTCAACCAAGAAGTTACTCTTGGCCGGGTTGTTGGTCATCAGGCGAACGCTCTTGATGCCTAGGTCGTGCAAGATAGCTACGGCTGCGCCGTACTCACGGGCTTCGGAAGGCAGACCTAGAGCCAGGTTGGCATCGACGGTGTCGAGACCCTTCTCCTGAAGCGCGTAAGCCTTTAGCTTGTTCAAAAGTCCAATGCCGCGACCCTCTTGGCCACGAAGGTAGATAACCACGCCACCGTTTGGGTCAGCTGCCGCTGCGTCCATAGCGGCCTCAAGCTGTGGGCCACACTCGCACTTGAGTGAGCCAAAGGCTTCGCCAGTGATGCACTCGGAGTGCAGGCGGACGAGAACGTTCTCACCGGTTGGATTGCCGGCAATCAATGCCACGTGGTCGGCGGTAGTTTCTACGTCGTAGTAACCGCGCAGTCTGAAATCGCCGTGGGTGGTTGGCACGTTGGCCTCTGCCTCAAATCGAATTCGGTTGGCAGGCTGTGCCTGCTTTACCGCACGAGAGGAAAGGTGGTCCTTCAGGTTTGCAATGGTGGTCATAGGAAGTTCAAACCGCTTAGCGGTGTCCAATAATTCCCCAAATCGCATCATTGTTCCATCGTCGTTAACCATTTCGGCCATTAGGGCTACTGGTTGCAAGCCGGCAAGCAGCATTAAGTCAACGGCGGCCTCGGTGTGGCCAGGGCGTTCCAGCACCCCACCTGGCTTGGCGCGAAGCGGAATTACGTGTCCCGGACGGATCAGAGAGTCAGCGGTTGAGTTTGGATCTGCGAGCACTCGCCCGGTTAGCGCACGCTCTGCGGCACTGATTCCAGTTGAGGTGCGGCTGGCAGCATCGACGCTGACCGTGTAGGCGGTTTGGTGCGGGTCTTTGTTGTTTACCCACATCAATGGCAGTTCAAGCTTGTTGGCCCGCTCACGGCTCATTGGAGCGCAAATGTATCCGGAGGTGTATCGAATCATCCAAGCTAGCCATTCAGGTGTGGCAAACTCGGCGGCGATGATGGCATCGCCCTCATTCTCGCGGTCCTCGGCATCCGAGACTAAAACAGGCTTGCCGGCTTTCAGTGCGGCAATTACCTCTTCAATGCTGGAAAGTTCACTCATTTAAACTGCAAAAGCCTTTCGATGTGCTTGGCCAGCACGTCTGCCTCAACGTTTACCTTGTCACCTGGCTGCTTATAGCCCAGGGTGGTCACTTCCAAAGTCTCGGGGATTAACGAGACCGCAATGTGGTCATCGCCCAGCTCATTTACGGTCAAAGAGATGCCATCGATAGTGATTGAGCCTTTCATCACCACATACTTCATCAGGTCTGCCGGGATGCGAATTCGCACCCAGTCCCAGTTGTCGCTCTTCTCGCGGGAGATAACTTCGCCAACACCGTCAACGTGACCCTGCACGATGTGACCACCAAAGCGGGTCTCGTGCTGCATCGCGCGCTCTAGGTTGATGACATCGCCAACCTTGACCTCGCTCAGACTCGAGCGCTTCAAGGTTTCGAGCATGACATCGGCGGTGAAGGAGCTGCCGTCAATATCAATTGCGGTTAGGCAGGTGCCGGAGCAGCTGATTGAGTCACCACGCTTTAGGTCGCTCAGCACCTTGCCGCAGGCGATGGTTAGTCGAATGGCATCTGGCTGCTGCTCAATAGCAGCAACTTTTCCCAGCTCTTCAATGATTCCGGTAAACATTTAGGCCCTCCTGGCTCTAAGAAATAGATCGTTGCCCAATTGCTCGATCTCAAAAATCTCCAGGCGATGTGCCTGAGCTATGTTGCCAACACCGATATCTGTCAGCGCCGTCTTTGACCCGCCAAGCAGGGTCGGAGCAAGATAAATCTGATACTCATCGACCAGGTTTTCGCGTTCAAACTGACTTGCCAGAGTTGGACCACCCTCAACCAAAAGGTGCTTGATGCCCCTTGCCCAAAGATCAGCCAGGGCATCTTCGAGGTTTCTGGTTTGGATGTGAATAGTTGGGGCCTTGTCGTTGAAAACCTTCAGATCCGATGACAGTTCACGCTCACCAATTACGACGCGAATTGGCTGGTGTTCGAAGTATGAGCCATCTGGTTTACGAGCGGTGAGCTCGGGGTTGTCAGCGAGAACGGTTCCGGTACCAACTGCAATTGCGTCAATCTTGGAGCGGGTGATGTGGGTGTGCTCGCGAGAGTGCGGTCCAGAAATCCACTGGCTTGAACCATCCTCTGCAGCATTGCGCCCATCTAGGCTGCTAGCCCACTTCAAAGTGACGTAGGTGCGCTTTTTGCGATTGGAAGTCAACCAGACTCTTAGTTGCTGATCCGCTTCCGAAACTAGTACTCCGGCGATCACTTCAATGCCTGCGTCGCGCAGGGTCTGCGATCCGTTTCCGGACACATCCCCAGGATCTTGCGATGCAAACACCACTCTTGAGATTCCTGCAGCGATCAGCGCTTGGGAGCAAGGGCCAGTTCTACCGGTGTGATTGCAGGGTTCAAGAGTTACTACCGCGGTTAGGTTTGCAGGCGGATTGTTGCCAAAGCTTTCGGCAAGGTTTGCCAGAGCCATCACCTCTGCGTGAGCAGTGCCGGCACCCTGGTGCCAACCTTCGGCGATGATGTTCAAATTTTCATCGAGGATGACAGCGCCAACCTGAGGATTCACGCCGTGGGCTGGGCCGTTTAGGGCAAGCTCAAGCGACCTGCGCATTGCAGGTTCAAATGCTTGCT
>CAZZHB010000015.1:603-16437 GCA_964653615.1 uncultured Aquiluna sp. | reverse complement strand
GCCAGGAAGGCGATCGCCCAGTTTGGCAACAGCGCGTTGAGCGCACTAAAGACGTCGAAAAGTCCCCCCTTATTCCGTCGGAGATTACTCCTGAGGACTTGGACATGGGAGCTAGGGTTCAGCTCAAGACTCTTACGGCCGAGAACGCCGAGATGGTCGCCAGGCACCTAGCGATGGTGTCACTTTTGATCGACTCCGATGCGGAACTTGCACACAAGCACGCGCTCGCCGCTTCGCGCAGAGCCGGCCGCTTGGCTATCGTCCACGAAACTCTTGGCATTACTGCCTATAAAACATCAGATTTTGCACTTGCACTTCGCGAGTTGCTAACCCACCGCAGGCTAACTGCCTCCAATGACCAGCTACCGCTAATCGTTGATTCCGAGCGAGGCATGGGTCGACCTCAGCGTGCCCTTGAGGCCGTTTCTGGTGTTGATCGAAGCAAGCTGGCGGTTGGAATCCGCATCAATTTAGCCATCGCCCTTTCGGGTGCGAGATTGGACATGGGTCAGGTGAAGCAGGCCAAGCAAGAGCTCGAGATTGCTGAACTTACACCCAAGACCGTTTACCCACAGTCTCCACTTCTTTTCCGCAGTTATGCCGAGGTTTTGCGCGAGCTGGGTCAGGATGCAGCGGAGTGGGAAGCACTGGCAGACCGAGCTGATCACGCGCTGGCTAACCAAGATGGCGAGCTGTTTGAGCTTGTTGAGGAAATCCACATCCCCACCAGCGAAGAATTTGATCGAACCAAGAAACCTGAGCGCAAGTTCACCCCTCGCGATGGCGAGAGGCGCGATCGCCCCAGTGGCTCAGATCGTCCGCGACCAGCGCGCGATGGCGAAAGGCGAGAGCGCCCAATTGGTTCGGACCGCGATAGACCACGTCCTGCCCGCGATGGGGAGCGAAAGTTCCCAGCCCGTGATGGTGAGAAGAAACCTTGGGTGAAGGACGGCGGCCCAAAGAAGTTTGGCGGCAGATCACAAACCTCCGGTAAAGACTTCAAGCCAAGGGGAAACCGTGGCAAGACTGGTTGATGGTTATGACTCGCTGCTGCTTGACCTAGACGGAGTCGTTTACCTCGGTTCAAAAGCAGTTGTGCACGCCATTGAGAGCATCAATACCGCCCAAGCCCAAGGGCTAAGAATTGGCTACGTAACCAATAACGCATCGAGAAAACCTCAGACAATTGCCTCTCAGCTGGAGGGTTTTGGCCTAACTGTCCAACCCGATGAAGTTATTGGATCCGCACGTGCGGCGGTAAAGATGCTGCAGGAAAGAATCCCGCCAGGATCAAAGGTCCTTGTGGTTGGTGGCGAGGGGCTGACTTCTGAAGTTTTGGCGGTTGGGTTTGAAATCGTCAGCGCCGCTTCCGATAAGCCAGCAGCTGTAATTCAAGGTTTTAGTCCAGATGTCGGCTGGAAAGACTTAGCCGAGGCGGCTTTTGCCATTCAGGGTGGAGCAATTTGGCTAGCTACAAATCAAGACTGGACCATCCCCAGAGAAGGTGGAATAGCACCTGGTAATGGCACGTTAGTGTCAGCAGTCCATACCGCTGTCGGAATACTTCCTGATTTTGCCGGTAAGCCATTTCGACCAATTTTTGAATCTGCAGTCTCACAACTGAGCATTTCGCGTCCACTTATGATTGGCGATCGCCTCGACACTGACATTCGAGGTGGCGTCGGTTTTGGAATTGATACTGCATGTGTATTGACCGGCATCGCTTCTAGGAAAGATTTGATTGGGGCTCGTCCTGAGGACCGTCCAACCTACATTTTGGAAGACCTGCGTCAACTGTTTGAGCCATACCCAATCGTTAAGCCCACTAAGCGTGGCGTAAAACTTGGTCGGACAGAAGTTGAACTTTTGGGCAACAAGGTTTTGGTTACGCAAGGAGATCCAAGGTCTTTGGAAGCTTTGCGCGCGGCTTGCTCGCTAATCTGGAACTGCGGAACTCCGATTTATGGCCTTGATGTTGAAGCCGCCCTTTACGATTAGGACTCTGATGGATATCGAACTGCTGCTTACTGGAATTGACGAACTTGAACCACAGGCCCAGCTTGAACGGTTGCAGCAGATTGTCAGCGAGCTAGAGAAGCTTGTAAGCCAGTGAGTGAACGCCTCGACATCGAGCTGGTCATTCGGTCCCTTGCGCGCTCCAGATCCCACGCTGCACAGCTGATTGACCAATCTAGGGTGCTGGTCAATGGCAAAGTTGCCACCAAGCCGGCTCAGAAGATTGCTGTTACTGACGAACTCTCACTCACCCAGGGGCCTGATTTTGTGTCTCGAGCGGGTCAGAAGCTGGATGACGCTCTGAAAGAGTTCAACATAGCTGTATCAGGCTGGTGTCTGGATGCTGGTGCATCGACCGGCGGATTCACCCAAGTTCTCCTTGAAAGAGGCGCTGAAGGTGTCGTAGCGGTTGATGTTGGCCATGATCAATTGGTGGATTTACTCAGGAGTGATGAGCGAGTTGTGAGTCTCGAAGGCTGCAATTTGCGCGAGCTAACGGTTGCAAAACTCACCGAGCTAGCCGGAAGGAGATTCGACTTCTCGCTGGCTGTTGCCGACCTAAGTTTCATATCCCTCACCTTGGTGATGGATCAACTAGCTGCCCTGGCCCCAAGAGCCCAGATGGTGCTTTTGGTAAAGCCTCAATTCGAGGTTGGAAAGCACTCCCTGAATGCCTCTGGGATAGTCACCGACTGGCGAGATAGACGAAGGGCATTGGAGCAGGTTGTGGATTGTGCGGCCACCCTGGGCTATCAGGTCAGTGGATTGATCGAATCTTCAATAAAGGGCACCCACGGTAACACCGAATACTTGCTGTGGATAAGCCCCACGAGTGTCGATAATCGGCAACAATGGTCTGAGGAGATTTCACAACTCGCCAAGAGGGAACGATGAGTCGCAAAGTGTTGCTGGTTTCCAGCTCTCAGTCTTCAGATAAGGCTGAGCTGGCGATCGCCGCCTGCAATCATCTGAGCGCAAACGGAATTTCCGTAATGCTTGAAAAAGGGCAAATAGCTGCCCTGGGCGAATTAGGTTTCACATTCCCATCTGGAGTTGACGAATTCAATGGTTCAGCGGTTGAGCTGGCAATCGTTCTTGGCGGCGATGGCAGCATTTTGCGAGCAGCTGAACTATTGCGCGGAACTAAGTCCCCAATCCTCGGAATCAACGCGGGGCACGTTGGTTTCATGGCGGAAGCCGAGAGCGGAAACCTGATTGCAGCACTGGATTCCGTTGTAAGTCAAAAGTATGAGGTGAGGGACCGACTCGCGCTTGAGGTAGTGGTTACAACCGATGGCTTAGAGAGCTATCGCTCTTGGGCATTGAATGAAGTTACGGTCGAGAAAAGTGCGCGTGAGCGCATGCTCGAAGTTGTGATTGAAGTGGACTCTCGACCAGTTTCGTCTTTTGGCTGTGACGGGGTTCTTGTTGCCACTCCGACAGGCTCAACTGCCTACGCATTTAGCGCTGGCGGTCCGGTGGTCTGGCCGAGTGTCGAAGCTCTGCTTATGATCCCGCTCAGTGCCCACGCACTTTTTGCTAGGCCCTTGGTGGTCGGCCCACAGAGCCAGCTAGCCATAGAGGTCTTACGTCGTAGCTCTGGGTCTGGGGTGTTGTGGTGTGATGGCAGACGGACATTTGATCTCGGCCCTGGCTCTCGTGTAGAGGTTAGGCAGAGTCCCGAGCCGGTTCCCATGGTGGTGCTGGAAGACGAGCCATTTGCTGACCGAATTGTAAAGAAATTCTCGTTGCCGGTTACTGGCTGGAGAGGTCCTGACAGCGCCAAGTGATTGAAGCAATTGGAATCCGTAATCTCGGCGTTATCGAGTCGGCACAACTTGCACTTCAGCCTGGTTTCACTGCACTTACCGGTGAAACCGGAGCCGGTAAGACCATGGTTCTCAACGCACTTAGTTTGCTTTTGGGGGGTCGATCTGACTCAAGCGCTGTGCGAACTGGCCAACAGCAACTATTTGTTGAAGGAACCTGGCGGATAACGGATCCTGATCTGATTCAGGCAATTCAAGATCTCGGGGGTGAGGTCGAAGATAGCTCACTAATTGTCAACCGAACCGTCACATCGGATGGACGATCTCGAGCGGCACTTGGCGGAGCTCAAACCCCTGCCGGAGCACTGGCTGATTTGGCGGCGAAATTGGTCACTGTCCATGGCCAGTCAGATCAATTGAGATTGCGCTCGTTGGCTGCCCAGAGGGAAGCACTTGATGATTTTGGGGGAGAAAGCATTCGTGCAGCTAAGGCCGTCTACAGTGAAAACCTTCAGGCGTTCAGGGAGATTCAGGCTCGATTGCAGCGCATGCAGGACGCGGCCTCTTCCGACCAGCGCAGATTGAATGAACTGCGCGAGCTCCTAACTGAGATTGAGAAGTTGGCTCCACAGACAGGCGAGCTGCAAGAAACCGAAGAGCGCATCAATCGCCTGGCGAACGTTGAGTCACTTCGCATAAACGCTGCGATGGCTCACGATGCGCTATCGGAAGCAGAACCATCCGGGCTTGAGTTACTTGGCGTGGCGGCAAGGTCGCTAGAAGGCTCGAGTGATCCTGAGCTGCAAGAACTAGGCCTGAGGTTGCGAGAGGTCACGGCGAGCGCATCGGAGATTTCCGCAACTTTGGCATCGTTCTTGATTGACCTGGAGGCCGACCCCGCACAACTTGAACAACTTCAGTTCCGAAAGGCAAGTCTTGTTCAGCTAGAACGCAAAGTTGGGCTAAGCCTCGACCAGATCATTGAATCGATTCCAGCCTGGCAATCAGAACTTCTTGACCTGGATGGTTCAGACGAGCAGGTCGAACGCCTTGAGATGCAGCTCGAAGCAACACTTTCCCAACTCGCACTGGCCGCCTCAAAGCTCAGTGCGGTCAGGACGGAGGCTGCAGAGCGACTATCAGGTCAGATCGCTGTCGAACTTGCCGAACTTGCTATGCAGGGCAGCAGGTTTAGCGTCAACGTCTCACGTCTTGAAGAGTTTGAGTCAAGTGGAAACGATCGAGTCGAATTCCTGCTGGCAAATGCGGGGAGCGAACCAAGGCCGCTGGCAAAAGGCGCATCCGGGGGAGAGCTGTCGAGAATCATGCTTGCCATCGAGCTGGTGCTGGCTGGTGATCGTCCGATGCCAACGATGATTTTTGACGAGGTGGATGCTGGTGTCGGCGGACAGGCCGCAGTCGAGCTCGGCCGAAGGCTAAGACGATTGAGTGAAAAGACTCAAGTCATCGTTGTCACTCACCTTCCTCAGGTTGCCGCCTTCGCACACCAACAGATTCAAGTTGCCAAAGAAGTCTCTGGTGAAATTACAAAATCTTCAGTCCAGCTGTTGACCCCAGAGCAAAGGCGCAGGGAGCTTGCAAGAATGCTTTCTGGTAACCCAGATTCTGAAGTTGCCCTGCAGCACGCTCAAGAACTTTTGAATTCTCACTAGCAACTTTCGTGTCTGGGGCTTTTTGGTCCCCTTGAACTGATAAATTGAAGTTCCATGGCTAAGAGCTCTGGAATCCCCTCTCACATCTTCGTAACCGGTGGCGTTGCGTCTTCACTAGGCAAAGGTCTAACCGCAGCTTCGCTCGGTAACCTTTTGACCGCAAGGGGATTGCGGGTGGTAATGCAAAAGCTCGACCCCTATCTAAACGTTGATCCCGGCACCATGAACCCGTTTCAGCACGGTGAGGTTTTTGTTACAGACGACGGTGCGGAAACTGACCTCGACATTGGTCACTACGAGCGTTTTTTGGACATCAACCTAAATGCAGCGGCCAACGTAACAACTGGCCAGGCTTACTCGACCGTCATCGCCAAGGAGCGTCGCGGTGAGTATCTGGGAGATACGGTTCAGGTCATCCCGCACATCACAGATGAAATCAAGCGCAGAATGCGCCTGCAGGCCAACCAAGAGCCAATTCCAGATGTGATCATCACCGAAATCGGTGGCACGGTTGGTGACATCGAATCACAGCCATTTATGGAAGCTGCACGTCAGGTTCGACGAGACATTGGCCGCGACAACGTGTTCTTTGTGCACGTGACTTTGGTTCCTTACCTAAAGCCATCGGGAGAGCTCAAGACCAAGCCGACTCAACACTCGGTCGCGATGCTTCGCTCTCTCGGCATTGCCCCAGATGCCATCGTTTGCCGATCGGACCGGGATTTGCCAGAAGGCATTAAGAACAAGATTGCAAACATGTGTGACGTGGATCGTGAGGCCGTGGTCACAGCAGCAGACGCTTCGTCTATCTATGACATTCCAAAGGTGCTGCACGCTGAAGGCTTAGACAGCTACATCATCAGAAGTCTCGGCCTTGAAGCTGATGAGGTTGACTGGACCAATTGGACACCGGTTCTAGAGGCTGTTCACGACCCCAAGCACGAGATAACCATTGGCTTGGTTGGCAAGTACATCGATCTACCAGATGCCTATCTATCGGTGACCGAAGCGCTGCGGGCTGGAGGCTTTGCTGAGTCGACCAAGGTGAATATTCGCTGGATCAAGTCTGACGACTGCGAGACCGAGGCCGGCGCTCGCGAGTTGCTCGGCGACCTGGATGCCATCTGCGTTCCTGGCGGTTTTGGTATTCGAGGTATTGAGGGCAAGCTAGGTGCGCTTCGATTCGCTCGCGAGAATCAAATTCCAACCCTGGGGCTTTGCCTCGGCCTACAGTGCATGGTGATTGAGTACGCCAGAAACGTTGCCGGTATCCAAGGCGCAACCTCGAGTGAGTTTGAGCCAGGAGCGCCACATCCTGTGATTGCGACCATGGCTGAACAGGTCGATGTTTTGGCGGCCGGAGACATGGGTGGAACCATGAGACTTGGACTCTATGAGGCCAAGCTTCAAGAGGGTTCGCAAGTGGCTCGGGTTTACGGAAGCCTCACTGCAACCGAGCGCCACCGCCACCGTTATGAAGTCAACAACCACTACCGCGAGCAGATTGCCGCAGCGGGATTGGTGTTCTCTGGCACCAGCCCGGACGGACAGTTGGTGGAATACGTTGAGCTACCAAAGTCAGTACACCCTTACTACGTCTCAACCCAGGCGCATCCTGAGTTCAAATCCCGCCCAACCAAGCCAAACCCGATGTTCCACGGTTTGGTTCAGGCGGCACTTGAGCGTCAGAAGCAACAAAAACTATTTGACGAGGCATAAATGACAGCGCCGCTGGATAGTTACCTGCGGCATCTTGCCATCGAGCGAGGCCTGAGCAAGAACACGCTCAGTGCCTACCGGGCAGACCTAGCCAAGTATCGAGACTTCCTGGAGCAAGAAAAACTCTCTGAGTTGTCAATCACACGAGCTCAACTCGGTGATTTCCTAATGTGGTTGAACGAACAAACTCTCAAGGCAGCATCTTCGGCACGGATTCTGGCTGCCGTTCGCGGTTACCAAAAGTACCTGATGCTCGAAAACCTTCGCAGCGATGATCCAAGCCAGCAGGTCAAAAGCCCCAAGCTACCAAAGCGCCTACCGAAGGCCCTTACTCAGTCTCAGGTGATGGCACTTTTGGACGCATCGGGGCCAGAGCCAGAAGACGAAACCGCCGATGTGCTCAGGCTTCGCAATCGTGCGATTTTGGAGCTGATGTATTCCTCCGGTTGCCGAGTGAGCGAGGTGGCCCAGCTGGACCTCGATGAAATGGTCGAAGGCGGTTGGGTGAGAATTCGAGGCAAGGGTTCAAAGGAGCGTTTGGTACCAGTGGGGTCATTCGCTCAGCGAGCCATCGATGCCTATCTGGTTCGATCAAGACCTGTGCTTTCAGCAAAGGCTGGCGGTGCCGCACTCTTTCTCAACAAACGTGGCACGCGCTTGTCGCGTCAGAGCATTTGGGAGATTATTCAAAGCGCCGGAGAAGCTTGCGGACTGCAGGTTTCCCCGCATTCACTCAGGCACTCATTTGCAACCCACCTCATTGAGGGTGGGGCTGATGTCAGAGTGGTGCAGGAGCTACTAGGGCACGCATCGGTTGCCACCACGCAGATTTACACCCTTGTCACAATTGATACATTGCGAGAGGTTTATGCGTCTTCTCACCCCCGTGCACGGCGGTAGGCTAGAGCCAGAAATAGTTGGAGGCACCGGTGAATCTCTCTAAGAAGGAATTCCCAGTTCCGGCCAAGCTCAAGGAGCACGGTCCGGCACGCATCATTGCCATGTGCAATCAAAAAGGTGGCGTTGGCAAGACCACCACCACGATCAACCTTGCAGCATCACTTGCCGATTACGGCCGCAAGATTCTGGTTGTTGACTTTGATCCGCAGGGTGCGCTTTCGGTAAACCTAGATGCCGATTACCAGGATGCCCCAACCATCTACGACCTAATGATGGACGTCACCATGGATCCGCATGATGCGATTCAGAAGACTTCGATTCCGAACCTAGATGTCATTCCCGCCAACATCGACCTGTCTGCCGCTGAGATGAACTTGGTTACCGAGATGGGACGCGAGCGAGTGCTCGACGGCATCCTAAACAAGGTCAAGGGCGAGTACGACGTCATCTTTATCGACTGCCAGCCATCCTTGGGTCTATTGACCGTAAACGCCTTGACCGCGGCTCACGGCGTTTTGATTCCGATGGCAACCGAGTTCTTCGCCCTTCGTGGTGTTGCACTTTTGGTTCAGACAATCGAAAAAGTCAAGGCTAGGACTAACCCGACCCTGCAGCTTGATGGACTTATTCCAACCATGCACGACTCCAGAACCCTGCACTCTCGTGAGGTATTGGAGCGCTTGCAGGAGGCCTTCGATGGCAAAGTGTTCCAGACTGCAATTGGCCGTACGGTGAAGTTCCCAGATGCCACAGTTGCTCGCAAGCCAATTACCGAATTTGCACCTAGCTCTGATGCCGCCGAGGCTTACCGCCGGGTTGCCAGGGAGCTGGTGAGCCGTGGCTGTGCAGCTTGACTCGGAAATAGACTTCCAACTTCAGCTAGACAACTTCGACGGTCCATTTGACCTATTGCTACGCCTAATTGGCAAGCACGAGCTGGACATCACCACAATCGCTCTGGCCAAAGTCACCGATGACTTTATTCAGTATGTGAAAAAACTCGATGAGCAGGCGGGAATCGAGAGTGCCTCGGAGTTCTTGGTCGTCGCTGCCACTTTGCTGGATCTCAAGATTGCATCGCTTTTGCCGCAGGGTGAAGTGGTGGATGCTGAAGATATTGCCCTATTGGAGGCCAGAGACATTCTGTTCGCCAAACTGCTGCAGTATCGAGCCTTCAAAGAGATCGCCAGCTGGTTTGGCACCGCGCTAGAGCTAGAGTCCAGTCGCATCCCAAGAGAAGTCAGGCTGGAGGAGCGGTTTAGAAATGCCCGTCCTCAACTGCAGTGGGACACCTCACTAGAAGACTTCGCCAAAATCGCACAGCTGGCCTTTGCTCCTAGGGAAATCCCAGGTGTTGGACTCACGCATCTTCATGCGCCCAAGGTTTCGATTCGTGAGCAGGCGCGAATCATGGTTGAGCGGTTACGTAAGGCGGGCAGCCTAACTTTCCGAGAGCTAATCGCCGACTGTGCCGATCGAGCCGAATTAGTCGCCCGATTCTTGGGGATATTGGAGCTCTACCGAGTTGGGGCTGCTTCGTTCCAGCAGAGCGACCCATTCGCAGATTTCACCGTGGTCTGGGAAGATAAGACCTTTGCAATGGATTCACTTGGAATGTTAGGAGCTGACTATGGCGACTGATTACGCGTTGCGGGCAGCCCTTGAGGCGATTCTCACCGTTGCTGAGACTCCATTGAATCTCGTCACTCTCGCCGGCGCCTTGGAGGTGCCAATTGCGCAGGTGAAAGCTGAACTTGATGGACTTGTTGCCGAGTATGAGAGTGCGAACGATGGCCTTGGACGTGGTTTTGAGCTTCGCGAGGTTGGTGGCGGCTGGCGCCTGTATGTCAGACCTCAGCACGATTGGGCTGTAAAGCTCTTGGTTGCTAACGAGAACCCGGCCAAACTGTCGCAGGCGGCACTGGAGACTTTGGCGGTCATTGCCTATCGTCAGCCGATCTCTCGCGGACAGGTTTCTTCCATCCGCGGAGTAAATGTTGATTCGGTGGTGAGGACCCTACTTTCGCGTGGCCTGATCACCGAGCTTTACACCGATGCCGAAACTGGCGCTGCGATGTTTGGTTCAACCGAGCTACTGCTAGAGGTGCTAGGAATTAATTCAATCGAGGAACTACCGGCAATCAGCCCGTATTTGCCGGGACAGGATGACATTGACTGAGAATGAAGGCGTTCGCCTGCAGAAGGTTTTGGCGGCAGCTGGCGTAGCATCTCGCCGCGCTGTTGAGGAGATGATTGTCAAGGGCCGCATCAAGGTAAACGGCAAGGTCGTCAAAGAGCTTGGAACCCGTATTTTTCCTGAGGCCGACCAGGTCCAGGTGGACGGTAAGCCATGGCAGTTGGACCCGGAGCGTATCTACCTGGCTTTCCATAAGCCCAAGGGCGTGGTCTCGACCATGGCAGATGAGAACGGCAGGCCTTGCCTAGCGGACTACTTTGTGGGCTTTGACAGGGTGTTCAACATTGGTCGACTGGACGCTGAGACCACCGGGTTGATTCTGATGACTAATGATGGCGAGTTGGCTAATGAGCTAGCTCACCCATCCTTTGGTGTTGAGAAGCTCTATGTTGCAAAGGTGCGCGGCAAGATCACCGGTGTCGAAATGCGCAAGCTTAAAGAGGGCGTGAAGCTCGAGGATGGTTTAGCAAAAGCTGACAGCGCAAGAGTGTTGGATCAAAACGAGCAAACTTCTTTGGTTGAGTTGGTCTTGCACTCCGGAAAGAACCGGGTGGTTCGACGCATGATGGAGGCAGTTGGCTTTCCCGTGTTAGAGCTAACCCGAAAGAGCTTTGGCCCAATGAGACTGGGCAATCTCAAGCCCGGTCAGTTTAGGGAGTTGAGTAAACTTGAGGTGAGCATGCTTATGGAAGCTGCCACCGGAAAAGAAGTAGCCAGAAAGAGGCGCTAATGGCCGTTCGCGCAATCAGGGGAGCCATCCAGGTAAGTCAGGATGAGCGCTCCGAAGTGCTCAAGGGCACTGCTGAGTTGGTCACAAAAGTTCTGCATGAGAATAATCTCGAACTTGCCGACTTGATTTCTATCTGGTTTACCGCAACTCCTGACCTGGTCAGCGAATTTCCGGCGCTCGCGGCCCGCGAGCTGGGTCTAGGGGATGTCCCACTGATGTGCTCGGTTGAGATGGCGGTGGCTGGCTCCATGCCACGAGTGATCCGTTTGATGATGCATGTCGAAACCAAGCTGTCCCGATCCGAGATTAAGCACGTCTATCTTCGCGGTGCGGCTGCGCTGAGGGCTGACCTAGCCCAGTGAGCAACCCAGAGATCAAGATTGTTGGGGCTGGCCTTTTAGGCACCAGCCTTGGCTTGGCGCTGGCAAGGCAGTCAATAACGGCGACGCTGGCGGATATGTCAAAAGCCAACCTTAGGTTGGCAATCGAGTACGGCGCCGGAGTTGAGGTGGGCCCGGAGCCAGATTTAGTTATTGTCTGCGTACCACCAGATCTAACGGCCTCGGTGGTGCTGGAACAGTTAAAAATCCACCCGAAGGCAATCGTTACCGACGTCGCCTCGGTTAAGAGCAAGGTTTCTCAAGAAGTGGCCTTGGAGCTTCCCGATCAGGCTTCGCGATACATTGGCTCACATCCAATGGCAGGCCGGGAAAAAGGTGGACCATCAGCGGCTCGTGCTGATCTGTTTTTCGCAAGACCTTGGATCATTACCCCAACCCCAGAGTCATCTCAGCAATCCATCGAGCTAATCCGAGATGTTGCGCTCAGGCTCGGGGCCTTGCCAATCGAATTGACGCCGACAGCGCATGACGAGGCGGTAGCGCTTGTTTCTCACCTGCCGCAACTTGTTGCCTCACTTTTGGCAAACAGACTTAATCTTGGCTCCCCAGAGCAGCTGGGTCTTGCGGGGCAGGGCCTTAGGGACACCTCCAGGATTGCCGCCAGTGATCCCCAGCTTTGGGTTCAAATCGTTTCCCAGAACGCTGAGGCCATCGCACCGCTAATTTCTCAGCTGCAGGATGACCTAAAGGTGCTTGGCGAATCGATTTCTAACATTGACCAGCCTGGAAGCCTTGCCAAGATTCACGGGATGCTTCAGGGTGGAAATTCGGGAGTAGCCCGAATCCCTGGAAAGCACGGTGGCACCAGCACCAACTACCAGGTGGTTACGGTCGTCATTGAAGATGCGCCGGGGGCGCTGGCTAGCCTGTTGACATTCATCGGTGAGATTGGCGTCAACCTTGAGGATCTGAACCTTGAACACTCACCAGGTGCTCCAATTGGTCTAGTAGAGCTCCAGGTATTGCCAGAGGTTTCCTCAAGACTCAGCGAGCAGCTGGTCGCTAATGGATGGCGGTTGGTCTAGTGGCCAAGTTTGTCATCGCGATCGATGGTCCTGCAGGTTCTGGTAAGTCCAGCGTTTCGAAAGAAGTGGCTCGAAGACTCGGCTTTGGATACCTGGACACCGGAGCTGGCTATCGAGCCTTAGCGCTTCACGGCCTAAATCATCCAGGGCAGGCCATCACTGACTCCCTGGATAGTTTTGATTATGGAATTTCGCTCCACCCAAATTCCCCAAAGGTAATGCTCGGAGAATCTGACATCACAGCCGAGATTAGAACCGAACGAGCCGCAAGTGCTGTGAGTCAAATTGCCAAGCTGCCCGAGGTTCGCGCGCTGCAACTTCAAGATGCCAGAGCGCGAATTGCAGCCTGTCCCCAGCCTGGAATAGTCGTCGAAGGCCGCGACATCACCACGGTGGTTGCCCCAGATGCACAGCTTCGAATATTGCTTACTGCCTCCGAGGCCGTTAGGCTCGCTAGGAGAGGTTTAGAAAACAGCGAGAGCGCTGAGAACCTCAAGGCCCGAGACGCTTCCGATTCGAAGGTTGTCGATTTCATGACTGCGGCCGAAGGTGTTTATTTAGTCGATACCACTGAGTTGGATTTTGAATCCAGCGTGGCTGAGGTATTGAGATTGGTAGAAGTGGTGAAACATGGCTGAAGAGTTTGATCCGGTATTGGCTGAAGCTCAGGCGCAGGTATTGCGCGAAGAGCTAAGTCAATACGACCTGGACGAAGAAGACTTCGGGCTCCTCGAGCTTGAGCTAGATGACGAGTATCAGGACGGCTACCGACCATCACCGCCCGTGTTGGCAATTGTCGGGCGTCCAAACGTTGGTAAGTCGGCACTTGTAAACCGAATCCTTGGTCGTCGTGAGGCGGTTGTCGAGGACAAGCCAGGTATCACCCGTGACCGGGTTTCATATCGCGCTGAATGGAATGGTCGATCCATTACCTTGGTAGACACCGGTGGCTGGGAGCACGATGCCTCGGGAATCGATGCCTCGGTGGCGGAGCAGGCTGAAATCGCAGTAGATCTTGCCGACGCAGTGCTATTTGTCGTGGATGCCCTGGTTGGTCCAACCGCATCTGATGAGCGAGTTGTAAAGATGCTTCGAAGCTCCGGCAAGCCTGTGCTGCTGGTGGCAAACAAAATTGATGACGCTCACCTCGACCCAGAGGCTCACGCGCTTTGGAGCCTGGGCTTGGGAGAGCCATACCCAGTCTCGGCGCTCCACGGTAGGGGAGTGGCGGATCTGCTGGACGCCGCCCTCAAGGTTTTGCCCGAGAAATCTGCGATTGCAGCGGATGAATTCTCAGGTCCTCGTCGAGTAGCGCTTATTGGCCGACCGAACGTCGGCAAGTCATCGCTTCTGAACAAGGCAACCGGCACTAACCGAGCTGTCGTAAATGACATTGCTGGAACCACACGTGATCCAATCGATGAGCAGGTGGAGATCGCCGGTCGCATTTGGAGATTCATCGACACCGCAGGTATCCGTCGCAAGATGCACCGGGTTGAGGGTGCTGACTTCTATGCATCGCTGCGCACGGCAACCGCACTGGAGCGAGCCGAAGTTGCAGTTGTGCTGTTCGACGTCACCGAGCCAATCAGCGAGGCCGACATTCGAATCGTTCAGTTGGGACTGGATTCCGGTAGGGCTTTGGTGTTGGCATTCAACAAGTGGGATCTGCTTGACGACGAGCGTCGCATATACCTCGAGAAGGAAATCGATCGTGACCTGGCTCACGTTGACTGGGCTCCGAGGGTAAACATCTCAGCTTCCACCGGAAGGCACCTTGAGAAGCTGGTGCCGGCGTTGGAGGTAGCACTTGAGTCTTGGGATACCAGAATCCCAACCGGCAAGCTAAACGCCTTTTTGCAGGAATTGCAGGCTGCAACCCCGCACCCAATTCGCGGCGGCAAGCAACCGAGAATCTTGTTCGGCACCCAGGCAGCTTCGCGTCCACCAAAGTTTGTGCTGTTTGCCACCGGCTTTATCGAAGCCGGTTACCGCAGATTCATCATTCGCAAGCTTCGCGAAACCTATGGTTTCGAGGGCAGCCCAATCGAAATTGGCGTTCGAGTAAGAGAGCGCCGCAAGCGCGGCAAGTAATGTCAAAAATCTCAGTGGTCGGGGCAGGTGCGGTTGGCACTGCTACCGCCTACGCACTTCTGATCAAAGAGGTAGCGAGCGAGATCGCGCTTTATGACATCGCAACCGAGAAGGTTGATGCTGAGGTTCTAGATCTAGCGCACGGCACTCAGTTCACGGGATCTTCGAGGATTACCGGTGGCAGTGACATCCAGGTGACGGCAAACAGTGACTTGATCATCGTGACCGCGGGTGCCAAGCAGAAACCGGGCCAGACTCGTTTGGATCTCGCTGGCACCAATGTTGCGATTCTAAAAACCATGCTTCCTGGCCTGCTCAAGCTTTCACCAGACGCAGTGTTCATGCTGGTTACTAACCCCTGTGACGTGTTGGCGGTGGTCGCTCAGAAAATCACCGGGCTACCCGCCAATCGAATCTTTTCATCCGGCACGGTCTTGGACAGCGCTAGATTGCGCTGGGTCATTGCTGAACGATTCAAGGTTTCCAGCAGCTCGGTGCATGCCTACATTGTTGGAGAGCACGGCGACAGTGAGTTTGCGCTTTGGAGCCAAACCAAGATTGGCCCAGTCCCGATCTCGGAATGGGAACTAGCAAAAGGTGAGGTCATCTCGCTGGCAGAGCTGGATCAAATGGCGTTGGAAGTGAAAAATGCCGCCTACAAAGTAATCGCAGGTAAAGGTGCAACCAACTTCGCGATAGGACTCTCCGCCACTCACATCGCCCAGGCAATCTTGACCGATTCGAATGAAGTTCTTTCGGTTAGTTCGGTCTTGGACAACTATCAAGGAGTCACAGGTGTTGCACTCTCGGTTCCGACCATCGTGAACCGCACTGGCGCAGCACGAGTGGTCGAAGTGCCTATGACGGCCCAAGAGCACCAGAAGTTCCTAGCGTCAGCAAAGGCGATCGAGGAATCTCTAAAGGCTTTGGGTTACTAAACAAGCCATCGGCACAACTAGACTTCATTAGTTGTTAGACAACGGGCTGTAGCGCAGCTTGGTAGCGCACTTGACTGGGGGTCAAGGGGTCGTGGGTTCAAATCCCGCCAGCCCGACAGATGGTTTCTCTTTGTTTCCTTGAAATTGAACCTTGGTCTACAGCAATCTAAACTTGGACTCACGCGGGGCCCCGCAATTAGTTCAACTTCGCGGAGGCGCATTGAAAACAACATTTTCCTTCGAGGTTTACCCACCTCGTGATGAAGCAAGTGCGCCGGCTCTCTATGAAGCAATTGATCGACTCTCAGCGCTTGGGGCCGACTTCATCTCGGTGACATTTGGTGCGGGAGGCTCGGACACCGAAGGTTCGAT
>CAZZHB010000015.1:0-593 GCA_964653615.1 uncultured Aquiluna sp. | reverse complement strand
TTACAATTTTCCTACGGTAATCCGTAGTTTTTGGAAACGCCTACTCGATATCACCCCAGCGCAGCCTGCCCTGTTACCGTAAACCTGTGGATATCCGTATTTTTCTGTGGTTAGGGCTGAAGTGGCGAACCTAGGTCGTCATGCTCAAGTTCAGCAGGTTTTCGATCGAAATCTTGTCCTTTGCGCGTGCGTTCTAGTGATCTCGATTGTGGCAACTTTGATTGCCCTGTTTCCTGCGAAAGCAAATCCAAATCCAAGCCCAATTTCTATCAACGACGCCATCTGCGATCTGGGAACGGCTGGATATTTGGGTGATGGCACTTCACTTGACCCCTGGAAAATTAGCGATTCCGAATCGCTATGGGAGGTGACTGATTGCGAAATCCAAAACCCAGGTGGTTACTATGAACTGATCAGCGACATCGATGCGTCTTGGACTTCAAATTCCCCCACTGCCTTGCCGATTGGGTACTTGGGCGCGGGGAATGTTCACAAATTCCAGGGGACGCTGCGTGGCCAGGGGTACGCAGTAACAGGGATTAGCTTCTCTTCGCAAACAGTCGCAAGCGATTCAAATCGAGTGACTTCACTCG
>CAZZHB010000014.1:0-16597 GCA_964653615.1 uncultured Aquiluna sp. | reverse complement strand
TCTGACGCTTTTAGAATTCGACCTCGGCTGCGGCCTAGGTCACGACAGATGGCCCGCAGGGTGTGTCCCAAGGGCTTAGAGGCTAAAAATTGGCTAAGAAAAAAGAAGAACCGGCCAAGCCGGCAGCAATTCAGTTAATTTTCCAGGCACCCGATCTTCCAACCCCGAAGGTAAATCCGCGCAGTGGCAAGCTGGCGGTTGACGAGGACAAGCCGGTCGAGAAGCCGCAGCCCAAGGCAAAACAGCCGAAGGAATCCAAGGCCCCAAAGGAAAAGAACAAGTCTGAAGAGGTCGAGAAAGAAACTGGTTCGACCAGGGTTGATGCCAAGCGTCAGCGTCGCCGCGACTCTCGCGATGGCGGCCGGAGACGTTCCTCGGTAACCGAGTCTGAATTTCTTGCTCGCCGCGAGTCAGTTGAGCGCACCATGGTGGTTCGCGAGAAGGATTCCAGAATCCAGATTGGTGTTCTTGAGGACGGCATGCTGGTCGAGCACTATGTAGCAGAAAGCCAGGGCGGATCGCTCATCGGCAATGTTTACCTGGGCAAAGTGCAGAATGTGTTGCCTTCTATGGAGGCTGCATTCGTAGACATTGGCCGTGGCCGTAATGCCGTGCTCTACTCCGGTGAAGTTGACTGGGAAGCTGCCGAGACTGGCAACCAGCCTCGTCGAATTGAACTGGCGCTAAAGTCGGGCGATCAAGTTTTGGTTCAGGTCACTAAGGACCCAGTAGGTCAAAAGGGTGCTCGTCTAACCTCTCAGGTTTCGCTACCGGGTCGCTTTTTGGTTTATGTACCAGGTGGCAACATGTCGGGCATCTCGCGCAAGCTGCCGGAGGGTGAGCGTCAGCGCCTAAAGCAGATCCTGAAGCACGCATTGCCAGAAGATGCCGGAGTTATCGTTCGCACCGCCGCCGAAGGCGCTTCTGAAGAACAGCTAATCCACGATGTTGAGCGCTTGAAGGCTCAGTGGGAATCAATCAACGAGAAGGTAGCCAAGGGCAAGGCTCCGATGCCTCTGCACTCCGAGCCTGACCTACTTGTGAAGATCATCCGCGATGTCTTCAACGAGGACTTCCAGAAGTTGGTCATCTCCGGCGACTCGGCTTTCGCAACCATTAGTGAGTATCTGTCTTCGGTGGCCCCAGAGCTTGTCGAGCGTTTGAGTGCTTACACCTCGCAGGAAGATATTTTTGACTTCTACCGGATCGGTGACCAAATTGTGAAGGCGCTAGATCGCAAGGTCTACCTGCCTTCCGGTGGTTCGCTGGTAATCGACCGCACTGAGGCCATGACCGTGGTGGACGTCAACACCGGAAAGTTCATCGGCTCGGGTGGAAACCTTGAAGAGACCGTTACCAAAAACAACCTGGAAGCCGCAGAGGAGCTGGTTCGCCAGCTGCGCCTTCGCGACATCGGCGGCATTGTCGTCGTTGACTTTATTGACATGATTCAGGAGTCCAATCAGGAGATGGTTCGCCGTCGCCTCCTGGAGTGCCTGAGCCGCGACCGCACCAAGAACCAAGTGGGAGAAGTCACTTCCCTTGGCTTGGTGCAGATGACTCGAAAGAAGATCGGTGTAGGTCTTTTGGAGACCTTTGGCGAGACCTGTGACTGCTGTGCCGGTCGCGGTGTTGTTATTCACAGCGAGCCGCGCTTCAAGATGCCTGAGCAGTCCAATTCCAAGCAAAAGGGTAAGCAAAAGGGCAAGGAAAAGACTGAGGTGGTCAAGAAGGTTGTGACCGCAGAGCAAGCCGATGCCTTCAAGAACGTGGTTAATCAGATCGCACAGGCTGCCCACGCCGAAGAGGCCCCAAAAGAGCCAGAGGGCAAGACCGAGATTCTGAATGCAGTTCTAGACTCCCTGCCGGAAGCGCCGGTAACCCAGAAGCCAAAGCGTCGCCGGGTCACCAGTGCTGCTAGAGCTCCAAGGTCTCTGGACTCATCGGAAAATAGCGAGCAATAAGGTTGACCCCGGCCTAGTTTCTTGCTAGGCTAGGGCGCTGTTGCCCACGGGATTTCCGTTGGGCCAGGTTCAAATTCCAAGATAGATAGGTTTTGAAGTGGTTGACGCAGTTGTTCGCGCCGGTGGTCGCCAGGAGAAGGTTTCAGTTGGAACCATCGTTACCATGAACCGCATTGCCGCTACCTCAGGCACCATTGAGATGCCTGCACTTTTGCTTGTAGATGGCGACAAGGTCGTAACCGACCCTAAGGCGCTTGCCAAGGTAAAGGTTGTAGCAGAAGTTCTAGACCAGACCCGTGGTCCAAAGATCATCATCCAGAAGTACAAGAACAAGACCGGTTACAAGAAGCGTCAGGGCCACCGCCAGGACCTAACCCGTGTCCAGGTCACCGAGATCAAGTAAGTAGGTAGAAATGGCATCCAAAAAGGGAGTTAGCTCCACCCGCAACGGTCGTGACTCAAACGCTCAGCGTCTAGGTGTAAAGCGCCACGACGGTCAGGTTGTAAACGCCGGTGAAATCTTGGTACGTCAGCGTGGAACCCACTTCCACCCGGGAGTAAACGTAGGTCGTGGCAAGGATGACACCTTGTTCGCACTTGCAGCTGGCTCGGTTGAGTTTGGTGCAAAAGCTGGCCGCCGCGTGGTAAACGTAGTTACCCAGTAACTGATTTTCTGGAGGAGGCGGGCCATGAGGTCCGCCTTTTTCCGTATTAGGAGTAGTTCATGATTACATTCGTAGATCAGGTAACGCTCCATCTGCGTGCCGGTAATGGCGGCGACGGTTGCACATCAATCAAGCGCGAAAAGTTCAAGCCGCTGGCTGGACCGGACGGTGCGGACGGTGGTGATGGTGGCTCAATCCGATTGGTCACCGACAACAACGTCACAACCCTGCTCGATTACCACCACCGCCCGCACCGAGTTGCGACTTCAGGCGGTTCGGGAGCTGGAGACTATCGAAACGGCTCCAAGGGTGAGGATCTAACTCTTCCGGTTCCAGTTGGAACTGTTGTGAAAGATGCCAACGGCAAGATTCTGGCGGATTTGTCAGAGCCAGGCATGGAGCTTTTGGTAGCTGAGGGCGGTCAGGGCGGCCTTGGAAACATGACGCTGGCCAACCGCATGAGGATCGCTCCAAACTTCCACCTGCTGGGAGTCCCGGGGTGGGCTGGGGATATCATCCTCGAACTCAAGACGGTTGCAGATGTTGCATTGGTCGGCTTCCCCTCTGCTGGAAAGTCATCACTGATTGCTGCTATGAGTGCGGCCAGACCGAAGATTGCCGACTATCCGTTCACCACGCTGCATCCAAACCTAGGTGTCGTTCAGGCTGGTGAGATGCGTTACACCATCGCAGATGTACCAGGTCTGATCGAGGGTGCCAGCCAAGGCAAGGGCCTAGGTCTTGAATTCCTGCGTCACGTCGAACGCTGCAGTGCACTGTTGCATGTAATCGATTGCGCAACCATGGAGCCAGGCCGCGATCCAATTAGCGACCTTGATGTGATCTTGGCTGAATTGGCAGCCGATGGCGTTCCAGAGGGGCAGACCCCGCTTATCGAGCGCCCACAGTTGGTCGCGCTCAACAAAATTGACATCCCAGACGCCCTCGAACTTGCAGAGTTTGTGAAAGCTGAGTTTGAGGCTAGAGGCTATCCGGTCTACCTAATCTCAAGCGCAACTCATCAGGGCTTGCGAGAGCTCAACTTCGCACTGGGGCAACTTGTGACTGAAGAGCGCAAGAGTCAAACGGCTCAGGTTGCCAAGCGCATCTCACTTCTTCCCCCAAAGAAGGACGATTCCAAGTATGAGATTCGAACCGAGACCCAGGGCGAGCAAGTCATTTACCGAATCGTTGGCCCTAAGCCTGAGCGTTGGGTCGCACAAACAGACTTCAGCAACCAAGATGCTGTCGGTTATCTAGGTGAGCGCCTGCAAAAGATCGGCATTGAGGACGAGCTTTACAAAAAGGGAGCCAAGCGCGGTTCAACCGTTATTATCGGCGAGCAAAACGGCGTGGTATTCGATTGGGATCCGTTGATTGACTCAGTTGCCGAATTGGTGAGCGATGAGCGACGTACCAATCAAGAAAGACGCCAGGAGTACTACGACATGATGGATCAGCGCTCCCGTGGCCGCGCTGAGCGTGAGGCAGTTCGAGAGGCAAGCGTCTTCGCGGAGGATGAAGAGTAGTGAAGACTTCTGAACGACTTCGTGCCGCCCACCGTGTGGTGGTTAAGGTTGGCTCAAGCTCTATTACCGGCAGCAACGAGAAGAACCTTGATCTGCTCGTTGAATTCCTGGTGCGATTGCAGCGTGCTGGCAAAGAGGTCATTCTGGTTTCCTCTGGTGCCATTGCTACTGCAATGCCGATCATTGGACTGAGTGTTAGGTCGGAGGATTTAGCTACCTCTCAGGCACTAGCGAGCATCGGGCAGGCAAAGCTGATGGGGCGTTATGAACGTAGCTTGGCTAGGTTTGACCTGCTGCCAGGGCAAATGCTGCTTACCGTGGACAATCTCGATCAAGACATTTCGGCCGAGAATGCACTAAGGGCGCTAGAGCGTCTTCTGGAAATCGGTGTGCTACCTATCATCAATGAAAACGACTCGGTAGCGACTCAAGAAATTCGATTTGGTGACAACGACCAACTGGCCGCGAGAGTGGCGCTTCTGGCCAAGGCTGATTTGCTGGTGCTTTTTAGCGACATTGACGCGTTGTACACCAAGCCACCAACGGAGCCAGGTGCCGAGCCGATTGCGGTAGTTGACTTTGGTGAGGACCTAAGCGATCTGCAAGTTTCTGGAACCTCAACTGGTTATGGAACCGGTGGTGCTCTGACCAAGCTGGCCGCAGCGCAGCTGGCTACCGCAGGGGGAGTCGGAGTCTTGCTTACCAGCACCGAAAACATTGCTGTGATTGATGCTTCCGATTGTCGTCACACCTGGTTTCAGGCAGCGGATAGGATTTCAAAATGAGCGCAGTAGAACTGTTTCACGCGGCTAAAGCTTCCAGTGGTGCTATCGCTCGCGCCAATTCAAATCTAAAGAATTCCGCCTTGGGGCAAATCGCTCTTCAGCTTGAATCTCACATCCCTGAAATACTTCAGGCCAATGCTATTGACCTAGAAAATGCTCGCCAGAACGGCGTATCTGAGGGTTTGCAAGATCGACTAAAGCTGAATGAGAGCAGAATTCAGGCACTGGCCAATGCCGTTCGACTCGTGATTTCCCTTCCGGATCCGATTGGGCAAAACGTCGACGGCATGACCTTGCCTAATGGTCTGAATCTGCAGCAGATTCGTGTGCCATTTGGGGTGGTCGGCGTTATCTACGAGGCACGACCAAATGTGACGATTGACATTGCCGCTTTGGCCCTGAAGAGCGGTAACGCAGTTTTGCTTCGTGGCGGCAGCGCGGCCGAGAACACCAATCGGGTGTTGGTTCAACTGATTCAAACTGGTTGCGAAAAAGCCGGATTGCCCAGACTTGCGGTGCAGACCATCGACCCGTTTGGTCGCGACGGTGCGGTGCAGATGATGCAGGCCAAGGGCTTGATTGATGTCCTGATTCCAAGAGGGTCTGCTCAATTGATCCACACCGTTGTCACCGAATCTAAAGTCCCGGTCATTGAGACTGGCGATGGCGTTGTGCACATGTTTATTGATGAGTCCGCCGACCTAGAAAAGGCAACGCCAATCGTTGTGAACGCCAAGGTGCAGCGCCCATCGGTTTGCAATGCGCTTGAAACACTCCTAGTTCACGAAAACATCGCTAAGACCGCGTTGCCAAAGATTGCATCCGCGCTGGAAGCCCAGGGCGTCACGATTCACGGCTGCGAGAAGACTTTAAGAGTTATTTCTGGAACCCCAGCCACCGAAGCTGATTGGGAAACTGAGTACTACTCCTTGGATTTGTCAGTGAAGGTCGTTCAAGACCTCGATGAGGCACTGGCGCACATAGCTAAGTATTCAACCCACCACACTGAGTCGATAATCACCGAGAATCAGTCGAATGCCGAGCGTTTCTTGCAAGAAGTCGACTCCGCGGTTGTCATGGTAAACGCTTCGACCAGGTTTACTGATGGCGGAGAGTTCGGCTTTGGAGCTGAGGTTGGCATTTCTACCCAGAAGCTTCACGCTAGGGGCCCGATGGGTCTCAAGGAATTGACCAGCACAAAGTGGTTAGTTCGTGGCAACGGCCAAGTCCGAGACTAAACTTGTAAAGAGCAAAAGGAGATAACTTGCTTTCAATTCTTGCCAGCGAAGCAGTGGTGCACCACCACGAGCTTCCAATTCCTGCTTTTATGTACGGCGCCATTGCAATGACCGCATTCCTGGCTTTGGCCGGCATTGTCTGGTCATACCGCAATGTTGCCAACCGTCATGACCACAAGACCTCCTCGCAGCAGGCTCACCACTAGTAGCTCATGACCATCAAGCGGCCACGCATTGGGGTAATGGGCGGAACATTCGACCCAATCCACAATGGCCACCTCGTCGCCGCAAGTGAAGTAGCGGATGCGTTTGCCTTAGACGAAGTGATCTTCGTACCAACCGGCGAACCTTGGCACAAAAAGCCAGTGATGTCGGCAGAGCACCGCTATCTAATGGCAGTTATCGCTACCGCAGCTAACCCTAGATTTACCGTTTCGAGAGTTGACATTGATCGACCTGGAACGACTTACACCATTGACACTCTGACCCAGCTATCTCAGGATCGACCAGACGCCGACCTGTTCTTCATTTCAGGCGCCGACGCAATTGCGCAAATTCTGGCCTGGAAAGACATCGAGAAGCTTTGGCCACTGGCAACCTTTATTGGCGTGACCCGCCCCGGTCATAAACTCCAACTTCCTGAGGCACCCGAGGCTTCAATGTCCCTGCTCGAGGTTCCCGCCTTGGCAATCTCTTCATCGGATGTCCGCGACCGAATTAGCGCCGGAAAGCCGGTTTGGTATCTAGTTCCAGACGGTGTAGTTCAATACATTGGTAAGCACAAGCTTTATCGAGGTGAGAATTGACCGAACAACTAACCCGCAGGCAGCTGCGAGAGCTAGAGCGCTCTGGTCAATTACCCGCGCCTTCGTTTGAGCCTGAAAAAGAATCCTCAGTTACTTATGAACCAGTTGCGACGATTGCGGAATCTCAAGCAACTTCTTATGCCCAGGTTCCAACGGTCACTCCGGCTCCGATCGGACTCACTCGTCGTGAACTGCGCGAACTTGAGAGACAAGGGAAGTTGCCCGAAACTTTCGTTCAAGAAGAGAGCTCCAAGCCCGCGACGGATTCGGTAGAAATCACCCTGCCTAACATTTCGGTTGAGGACGAGAAAATCGCTTCGGCTGAACTTGAGCAAATTGTCGAATCGGACTTCAGTGCGCTAGATCTTCCGCCTGCCGATTTCACAGGCTCGAATTTGCTGGCAGAGCCGAGCACTCAGTCAATAGTTCTTGAGGTTGCTCCAGAGGCAATCGCGCTGCCGATTGAGACTGGCGAGATAGCTATTACCGGCTCCATCACAGTACTCACCGACCCAAACACTGGATCCATGACCGCTGGTTTGGATGGAATCGAGTTGGATAACGCCGATCGTCAGGACGCAGTGACCGGAGTTATCTCAATAGTTGAACCAGTCTCCGCGCTAGACATAATCAATCAGCGTGTGAACATGGGTGTCGTGCCTAAATCTGTACTTCGCAAGGGGTGGTGGCGTCCTTGGGCTATGGGCGTTGCTGGAGTAGTAATGGCCGTGGCTGCAATCGTTGCTACCATCACAATCTTGAACGCGCTAGGAGCGTAGTACTTGTCCGCAAGCAAAGAAACAATCGAACAACTTCAAATTGCAGCCAAAGCGGCAGCGGACAAGCTCGGAGAAGAGTTGGTGGCACTTGATGTATCAGAGCCATTCGCGTTAGCCGAAATCTTCCTTATCGCCTCCGCCAAGAACGAGCGTCAAGCCCAAGCGATGTCCGACAATGTCGAAGATGAAATGCTAAAGGCCGGGATTAAGACTAGGTTCCGCGAGGGTCGGGAAACTGGCCGCTGGATTCTTCTGGACTTCGGAGACCTTGTGGTGCACATCATGCATGAGCAAGAGCGGGAGTACTACTCGCTCGAGCGACTTTGGCGAGACTGCCCAGTTGTGCCAATAAAGCATTAGTTGTGTAGACTATTCGGGTTCATGGGCCTGTGGCGCAGCTGGTAGCGCACCTGCATGGCATGCAGGGGGTCAGGGGTTCAAGTCCCCTCAGGTCCACCAAGAATTAGCCCGCTTAGGCGGGCTTTTCTATTTCTAAGATCTTGATCCTCGAGGTTGAACCCATCACCATCGTCACAGAGCCGGCTTTGACTCCAAAGTGTTCAGCAATAACTTTTAGTAGTGACTCATTTGCCTTGCCATCAACTGGCCGCTCTTTCAAGTGCACCTCGTAGCTGCCGTCAGCCAGTGGGATAACCAAGTTCCCTCTTTTGGATCCGGGCTTTGCTCTAACGGTGATGCGCATACCTTTGAATTTAGGCGCTGTTAGCTCTTCCAGCAAATTTCCAGATTCCTGACTTATGCTCATGCCAACAACCGCTTTACGAAAGGATACGGATTGTCCATCTCGCACAACCCCATCTTCAATCGCGCTATGAATACTGGCGTTGAGGCTACTCAACTAGACCAGCAGCAGGTTGATCAGGAATTCTCTCGCTTGACCGGAACTCCAATGACCATTGAGGGCACCGCAGCCAAGGTTTTGGGTATGTTCGTGGTGGTTCTGGCTGCTGCCGGTGCAACTTGGATGTTTAACCTAACGACCCTGCTATTGCCAGCCATGCTGGTCGGTTTGGGTCTGGGACTCTGGGCTACTTTCGGTAAGAAGGTTCGTCCCGGCGTCATGATCACCTACGCAGCTGCGCAGGGTGTTTTCATCGGCGGGCTTTCCATGATTTTTGAGGGCATGTACCCAGGTATCGCACAGACGGCTGTCCTGGGAACTCTTGCCACCGCAGGCGCAATGTTCGCCGCCTACCGTTTCGGTTGGGTCAAGGTTGACGCTCGATTCACCCGCATCATGATGTTCTCACTGATCGGTTACGGTGTTTTTGCCCTGGTGAACTTCGGATTTGCGATGTTTGCTGGCATGAGCGTTTACTCATCGCCATTTGGTTGGTTGATCGCGCTAGTGGGTGTGGGTCTAGCAGCCTTCACGCTTAACCTCGACTTTGAGGCGATTCGCGAGGGCGTGGCTCAGCGACTACCTCAGGATATGGAGTGGCGCGCAGCATTCGGCTTGACCGCATCATTGATCTGGCTATACGTCGAGATTCTTCGTATGCTCGCGATCTTCAACAACAACGACTAACTAGCTTTGGATTGCCACTGCGACCAAAGTTGTCGCAGATCCCAGGCATTCTCAGCCAGGACAGAGACCCCTCGCACTCCGGTGCGACGGGTCTTTCCTGATATCAGGAGTAGTCGATTTTGAAATAGGACCTGGCTTGCCCTGCGCTGGGCCTCGTCGAAGAAGGTTGCATCTGCACAGCCAGTTCCATCATCCAGGCTTATAAAGACCACACGCTTACCGCTTCGCATTGGCGGTGATTGGGTTGCAACCCTGACTCCAGCTATCAACACCTCGGTGTTGCTTCGAAGCGAAATCAATTCACCCGCACGAACAACGCCCATTTCATCGAGCATCTGCTGGAACTGTTCGATCTGGTGACCAGATATTTCCATTCCGGTTATCGATAACTCCTGCTCGATCTGCTCCGTTCGTGTCGGCTTCTGACCGCCTTTGCTGAGTGGGGTTTCGGCATCAAAATCAAATGCCATCTGGTTTAGATCAAGTTTCGGTGCTGCCTTTGCACTTAACTGTCTGATGCGAACCATCAGATCCCCGCGATTGCTATCGGTTTGCGGACTGATTTTTGCCAGGGTGTCCAGTGCACCAATCAGAGCCAAGCGGCTCAAAGTTCTTCTTGAAGGCCTTGCTCTTAGGTAGAAGTCACTGAGATTTACAAACGGTTGATTGGATTTGATGCGCTCAAGTTCTGGCCTCGAAATACCAGCAATATCGGACAGCGCCATCCTGACGCCAATCACTTCTCCTACTCGCTCGACTCGATATTCATCGGTTGAGTAGTTCACATCAATCGGCAGTAGCTTCACCCCGAGCCTTCTAGCTTCTGCGAGCAGCAATCTCCTGGGATACATGCCTGGATCGTGAGTTAGTAATCCAGCGATGAACTCGGTGGGGTAGTGGGTTTTGAGCCAGGCGGATTGATAGGTGGGCAGTGCGAATGCGGCGCCGTGAGCCTTGCAGAAGCCAAAGGAACCAAATCCTTCAATAATTGACCACACTCGCTCAATTACCTGCGTTGAGTAGCCCCTAGCTGAAGCGGACTTCTTGAAGTACTCGCCAATCTTCGCGGCCTTATCTTGCTTTGCCAGTTGTCTTCTGTATTCATCAGCGCGAGCTAGTGTGCAGCCAGTCATCACCTGCATAATTCGCATTAGCTGTTCGTGAAAAACCACGACCCCGTAGCTTTCCTCGAGGATTGGCTTGAGATCGGGGTGGATGTAATCGGGCTCCCGAAAACCGTGCCTACCATCTAGGTATGGGGAGATCATGTTGCCCTTCATTGGACCTGGCCTAAAGAGCGAGATTTGCAGCGTTAGGTCATTGAACTTGGTTGGCTGGTGCTTTCCGGTTAGTTCTCGCTGACCTGGCGATTCGATTTGGAACATCCCCAGAGTGTTGGTGCTTCGAATGGTTTGGTAAACCAATGGGTCTGCCTTATCAACGCCGTCTAGATCAACCTGCTGCTGACTAACCCTGGCTATTTCTTGAATCGTGTAAGCCATGGCAGATTGCATTCGCACCCCGAGGACATCTAGTTTGAGAAAGCCCATTGGATCCATGTCATCTTTATCAAATTGGCTCATCGGTAGCCCAACTCCACTGGGCTCGGTCGGAGTTAGGTTTAGCAGCTCACTGTTCCCCAGAATCACTCCGCACGGATGCATTGAGATGTGCCTTGGCAGCCTGTCTAGTCGCTGGGTGATATCAACCAGCAAGTTGAGTTTTCTATCTTCGGCAGATTGTTTGGCGAAGTCCTCAAGCTCTGGTTTATTGGCCATAGCTTCGCGGAAGCTTCTGGCTGAAAATCGCCAGATGTTTTTTGCAATTTGGTCGATTTGGTCTTCCTCAATGCCAAGGGCTAGCCCTGAGTCCCTAACCGCCCCGCGTCCTCGATAGGTCGATTGCATCGAAAGCAGGGTGACTCGGTCGCCACCATAACGACGGAAGATTGCCTTGTAGATATCGTGTCTACGCGCAGACTCAACATCGATATCTATATCCGGCAGAGTTGAGCGCTCAGTGGATAAAAACCTCTCAAACAGCAGGCCCTCACTAATTGGATCAACTCCGGAAATGCCCAGTAGGTAGTTGATTAGTGAACCCGCCCCTGAGCCTCTGGCCGCAATTCGAATGCTCATGTCCCGAATCATTTGGGCAACATCGGCAACGGTCAGGAAGTAGGTGGCAAACCCGAGCTTGTTTACGGCGATGAGCTCTTTGCTTAATCGGTGCTGAATATCAGCCAGCTTGGCCGCTGGCGCCTGAGGGTAACGCCATTCAATTGCGCTGTGGGTTTTTTGCCACAGCACCTCGAAGGGATTGCCCGTTATCCCGAGTGCGGATTGCTCCGGAGTCTTTGGCTTACCCCAGCCGCAATCGGACTGTGGCTCGAGGCGGCAGCGATCTGCCAAGTTCGCGGTGTTCTTGATTAGTTCAATTGATTGCTTGGTGTCTTCGGTGATCTCGAGCGCCAGCTGAACCATCGCGGATTTGGGTTTGAGCCAGGCTTGAGCATTTGGTTGTGGCGCAAATAGTCCAAGCGGCTCCAGGTGCCTTGCAGAATCCAGCACATCCGCAGTCACGGCGTCATCTGGTTCTAGATACCTCACCGCGTTGCTGAGAATGCTTGGTAGCTTGGTCACCCTAGCCAGCTCCAGCATTGCTCTGGCGTGCTCAATCGAGAGCGGGGTTCCTGGTTCGGTCAGGTGGGTAACTACCTCTATTGCTAATTGACCGGTGATGGGGAGCTGACTGTGAAGTTCACTGAGCCTGGTCAGTGCAACATCTGGGCTAGCTAGAACCGATTCGGAGACGATGTTTTCCGCTCCAATCAAGATGGTGCAGTGACTTGCCAGCTCGCTCAGAGTCTTCAAATCAATCGCAATGTTCTTTTGTTTGCCTCGCCCGGTTTGTGCAGCGGAGATGATTCGACAAACCCCAGCCCAGCCCTTGCCACCATCGTGCCCATGGGCAAGCACTGTCACCCTGCCAAAATCCAGCACCCTGAGATTCACTCCGATGATGGGGGAGATCCCTAATTGAACGCATGCTCCGATGTGCTTCACCGCTCCATAGAGCCCATCCCTATCGGTTATAGCAAGCGCATCAAACCCCATGGACTTTGCAGCTATTGCTAGACGTTCGGGCCTGGTGACTCCGTAGTGGGCAGAAAATGCAGAGGATACGTTTAGGTGGATAAAGCTCATTGGCTATTTAGTTGGCTTACTTCCCAGCGATCCTCGGGTTGCTGGTGTCTAAGCTCAAAGAAAAAGCGAACGTCTGCACTTACTGCCCATAAGCGCCACATCTCCACCTCTAATAGGGCGGCTCCAGCCCCCTTGGGGGCCGATCCGGCATCTTCCCACCAGAGTCTTCTGGAATACCAGCGAACCGGTCTAGAGGCCACCAGGAAGGATTTTCCCTGGTAATTAAAGCCAACTGGAGCGCCGTCAAAATCCAGCAATACGCCGGTAATTTCTTCTAGTCGCATTCCCCAAACCTCTCGCTAATCGAACAAATGTTCGAATAACTAAAAGTGTATTGGCGACACCGACATTTTCAAAATGAGCTAGTTGATCCTGGCAATCAGGTCTGGGGAATTGTTCTGAACCGAACCAACTGCGCTAGATACCGGGTAGTACTCCAGGGCTGATGCAATCTCATCAGATTCATCACTGAGCGCGGCCAACACCTCTGCGGTGGTTTGGTAGTCGGGGGCTAACCAGGCGCTGAGATTTTCATCCGAGAGCATCACCGGATTGCGATTGTGAATCCCGGCTAATTCTGGTGCTGACTCTTTGGTTAGCAGCGAGCAGGTCAAAACCCATCTGGTCGGATCATTGGCGGCTTTGGCGGGGTTGCGCCACCAGGAGTAGATTCCGGCAAAAGCGAGCATCCCTTCCCCGGGGTGGATGAAATAAGGGACTTTGCTATCGGCAATAGTGCTCTGCCATTCAAAGTAGCCATCGGCAGGAATCGCGCAGCGTTTAGAAAGTGCAGATTCTTGAAAGCTTGGCTTATCAAGCACCGATTCGATTCTGGCGTTTATCAGGGGAGTGGTAGAAACTTCCTTGGCCCAACTTGGTATCAAACCCCAGCGGGCAGAGTGCAGCTGTCTAGAGGGCATGCCATCAATCTCACGCTCCACGATCATTGGCACCTGGGTGGTAGGCGGAACGTTGTAGCTTCTAAAGTCCGTATCAGTCTCGAGCTCATCAATTTCGAAGAGTTCAGTAATGAAGTCTGTGGTTTTCGCAATTACAAATCGTCCACACATTTCAAACCCGCCTCGCCCTATGCCGATAGCAAGAATCTTGACACAAATATGCGATCGGATTTATCTCAAGTGCTATGAAATCGGCTGTGCCAGTAGCTCAAGACGCTTAGCAAATGAGCCTGCCAACCTAGGCGCAGCGAGCTCGATTCCGTCCCAGGAAGTGGCGTAGCGAATGCCCTGCAGCGCGCTCAGGCTCCAAACCTCACAATCCATCAGTTCAGCTGGCTTGGCTCGCCCGGTGGCGGTTTGATAGCCGGCCTGATTTGCTAATTCAAAAACCAATTGACGGGTGATTGAAGGTAGCCAAACTGTCGAATCATCTGGTCCATAGAGCACATCATCTCGCCACCAGACAATTGAGCTGAGTGCGCCATCGGCGATGTGACCACTCTCACTAAGCAATACTGCCTCGTCAGCACCTCGAAGATTTGCTCTACGCCTGATCTGCTGACCAATTGAGAGGTCGGGGCCTTTGATTCGAGGCTCTTTTCTGGGGTCTGGTTCGTCGCTGGTCCAAAGTGTCAACGACTCGGTGCGCTCTGGAGCTTCACGCAGCCTGAAAACTAAGCGTTCTCCCGCTGGAAGTTGGTCACGATATTCCAAACGCGGAAACCAGTCGCCCTCATGCGGAATAATCGCTTTGAGGTTTTGGAAGAAGGTCGGAAGCTCAGCCTGGGTCGCTGGATCTTGAATCGAACCCGTAAAGCGTTCAAAGTGGCGTTCAATTGCCCGGACCCTGCCGTTTCGGACTAGAAAGCTATCGGCGACTGTTAGAGATTCACTGAGCGTGGCTTCAACGCGACGAAGTTCCCCGTCACGGAATTGATAGAAATCGCCAGCTACGCTCACCTGAACTAGATTAGGGTGCTTGAAGGAGGTCCAATGCCGCTCTACTGCGAATCTTTGCAATCTTGGACCTCAGCCAAAGACATCTTCTGCTCGATATTCGCTCACCAGCCAAATGCTTTCTGGCTGGACAGGCAGCACCACCCAACTTCGCCATACACCGTCATGGGAGTCGGTTATCCAGCAACTCAGGTTGAGTTCAGCTGTGAGTCGGATGATTTGGACTTGCCCTTTAGCTTCAGACCCTGGCTAGTTGGTGTCATGCATTACTCCGGAGATAGTGAATTCACTGGAGCTGGTGATTGGCTAAAGGTGGACCGCGCATTTGTCTATGACCACACCAACAAAATGCTCTACTTCATCGGCCGCTTTGAGACTAAGGCCGAATTTGAGCAGTGGCATCATGCAGCTCTGTTGCGCCTGGCTCTGATAGGTGGTGACTCAGCAAGTTACGCACTTCACAATCCTGCTGCGACCTCGGCCGAGCTGGAATGTCTTGATACCGAGTCCGCATATCAAGAAAAGATTTTGGCTGCCAAGCAGCACATTGAGCATGGGGATGTCTACCAGCTGTGCCTGACCACAAGGCTAGTCGGTGACTATCAAGGCGATGAACTCGCATACTTTTTGAGACTTCGGAAGAGTAATCCAGCGCCTTACTCTGCCTTTATCAGAATCGGCACGAAGTCCTACGTCTCCATTTCTCCCGAGCGCTTTATGACAGTTGAGTCCAGAGAAGTCACATCCAGTCCAATCAAGGGAACCAGGGCGCGCTCACAAGATCCGGTTATCGATGCTCAACTCTTGGCTGAATTGAGTGAGAGCGAAAAAGAACAAGCCGAGAACCTGATGATCGTGGATTTGGTTCGCAATGATCTCTCGGTGGTGTGTCATCCAGAATCGATTTTGGTGAGTGACCTACTGAAGGTTCGTAGTTACTCGACAGTTCACCAGTTAGTTTCGGATGTCAAAGGCACATTGCGTTCAGGCGTCACCACATCAGAGGCGATTTCGGCACTGTTTCCAGGCGGCTCGATGACGGGCGCCCCCAAGCGCAGGGCGATGCAGATTATTCAAGAACTTGAGAGCGCTCCGCGTGAGGGCTACTCGGGCGCAATCGGCTTTATCTCGGGAAATTCAGACCTCGATTTGGGGATGGTGATCCGCACCGCAGTGTTTGAAAATGGCAGAGTAACCATCGGAATCGGCGGCGGCATCACCTCCGGCTCAGAACCTAAGGCCGAGCATCAAGAGATACAAATCAAGGCCCAAGCACATCTAAGCGCGCTTTCCGCTTCGGTGCGTTGGTAACCTGTAACCCTAAATATTTTGAGGTTTTCATTGAGCACTGAGTACAACTTTCACGCCATTCAAGACAAGTGGCTTCCGGTTTGGGATGAGCTAAAGCCATTCAACTCCGCAGTCCCAGGGGATGCTCGTCCAAAAAAGTATGTGCTGGACATGTTTCCGTACCCATCTGGAGACCTGCACATGGGTCACGCAGAGGCTTACGCACTGGGTGATGTTATTGCTCGATACTGGGCTCAAAAAGGTTTCAACGTCATGCACCCAATTGGTTGGGATGCTTTTGGATTACCAGCCGAGAATGCAGCAATCAAGCGCGGTCTGGATCCACGGAAATGGACTTACGAGAACATTGATCAGCAGAAGGCATCGATGCGCCGCTACGCCTCGAGCTTCGACTGGGATCGAGTGCTGCAGACCTGCGACCCGCTTTACTACCGTTGGAATCAGTGGCTGTTTCTAGAGTTTTATAAGCGCGGCCTTGCCTATCGCAAGAATTCAAACGTTAACTGGTGCCCAAGCTGTCAGACCGTGTTGGCAAACGAGCAAGTGGTTCAAGGCCTATGTGAGCGATGCGACTCACTGGTAACTAAGAAGGCACTAACCCAGTGGTACTTCAAAGTCACTGAATACGCAGATCGCCTACTTGATGATCTCGACACGCTAGAAGGCAATTGGCCTGCAAAGCTGCATGTGGCGGTGGCCACGCTGCCCTCGGTGGCGCCGCCCGTGCCTGTGGCGATGGCCGGATTGGCCGCGTCGGCTTTGGCCTCATCACCGAGCAGCGAGTACAGGTCGTTCAGGTATCCAGCGACCAGCAGCAGCGCATCGTTGGCCGGACCGTAGTTGATCCCC